>JAAZXX010000190.1 GCA_014239995.1 Verrucomicrobiia bacterium | reverse complement strand
CTGCTCTGTAACTACCTTTTCAACGCCTCGTACATGGTGAAAAGTGAAGATGGAAACGAACTTTTCAGGCTCACGAAGGTTCCGAGTTTTTGGGGTTCACTCTTTACCATCGAAAAACTCAATGAGGTGACCCCTGATGAGGAATTGCGCTGCCTGATGAGTCTTTTGATGATGATTTTTCTCGAAAAATCCCGAAGTTAAACCGGCCTTATCCTGCATGTCGATCGAAGGGGCAAAAGACCCTTCTGAAGCTTTCAATCCCTTTGCTGATCCATCAAATGGAGATTCATGTGGGTGATGGCTATTCCAGCCCTCCTGTTTTACCCAGGGATATTGCCGTGCCCGGTGTCCGCTGTGTGTTCCAAAACTGCCTGCCAATAGCAATGTGGAATGGCTGTGTATTTTCTTCCTGCGTGATGCGACGAAAACCCTTTTTCCTCATTTTGAACGTAAGGCTCACAACTCCATTTTTGTGCTCGTCCACAGACAAACGGAGTGTGAAACTCTTCCAATGAAGATGTGGCCTACAAAGCACCTCATTCACCGTTTTGCGCACGGATTTCGTCAGGCTTTCCATCCACGGCTCGTCCCTGGAGCATGGATTGCATGCGCGATCATGGTGCTTGCAGGGTGTGCCACCTCTCCTTCCGGTGGTTCCAGTCAAAGCGTGGTCCCGGAACCGGTGGTCATTGATGATCGCTCTATTTTTCTCAAAATGACCTCTGAGGCCAGCCAGATGATGGACTCGGATGTCATGGTCGACATGGACACGCTCCGCGCGCAGTTAGAAAAACAACCGAGCATCCACCTGGATCTGCCTGAACCCACCCCACTTGACCCCGAGGATGCTCGAAAGGCCATCACCGTGGTGGGAGGTGTCTACAAATGCAATCGCTGCACCCGTTGGCATGTGGCTCCGGCAACCGGTTTCCTGATTGCAGAGGACATGGTGGTGACCAACTATCACGTGGTGGATCGTCCGGATCATGCCGGCCTGGTGGTGCGCCTTTTTGATGGGCGTGTCCTGGGGGTGCAGGAGGTGCTGGCTGCCAGTGAGTCATTTGACCTGGCATTACTTCGTATTCCAAAAACAGGCATCCAACCCCTTACCCTCGGATTACCCGCACCCGTTGGTGCGAAGGTGGACTTGATCAGTCATCCAAACCAGAGGTTCTACACCTTGAGTGAAGGAAAGGTGTCTCGTTATTTTTTAAGGAAGCATAAAGACACACCCGTACCGACCATGTCCATCACGGCTGATTTTGGCAGAGGTTCCAGTGGTGCCCCTGTGCTGGATCCATCCGGCCATGTTGTGGGTATCGCCGTCAGTACTGAGTCGCTCTACTACAACCAGAAGGATGGTGAACAGAAGAACCTTCAGATGGTCTTCAAGAACTGCGTGCCGGTTGCGCAATTACGTCGATTGATAGGCGGTTGATGGACACTTTCTAATGTCCATCAACCCTGATTCCTCAGAATGCTACTGGAGGACCTTCATTTCGAGCAAGGCCGTGCGGCGCTGATCAAAGAAGTCACGCAAATTTCCTTCAAGGGGCTCATCGCCCGTGCCCCTAAGGAATTGTTCCGTCGAAAAAAGTTTGCGGCTATCACGCTCAACATCCTCCTTAATCAAATCGCGATACTGCTTGACCACGGGCCCTGTGGTTTTCCAGTCAAGCGATTGCTCGGCGATTTCACGCACGTAGCTTAAATATTTCGTGCGTAAGGCAGGAACTGAAAGGATGCGTTCGATGATCGGTTTACCGGGGTCAGACAGGCCTGCCAGCGGTTCCAGATCTACGCCGGTTCCACCCTGGTAATTACCCCCTCCTCCGGGACCCCGTCCACGCCGCCCTCCCCTGAAGCTGAACATTTCGTTGGCATCATAGAGAATCAGGCGAAATCTTCCATCAGGATGCAGATAGAGTGAATAATCTGCACCACGTGTCCAGAATCCATCGCCGCTGACCAGTGCATTGTCGATGGCAAGGAACTTAAGGTAGCTGTCCATATCCAGGATGGGTTCCAGGGCAGACTGCAGTTGGTCTGTGGGGGTTTGGTCAAGGGTTCTTGCAAGGCCGATCAAAGCTTCCCATGCCTTGGGTTTGTCCTTGGACTTGATCTGGAAAACCCCGCGGTAGTTGTCGACATCGTCACCCATGTAACGGAAGGCACCCACACCACCACCTCCTCCTCCTTGGGGGATTTTCCAGCGCGTACCCTTTTTGGTGTCGTAATTGTCCTGAAGGAAATCCTTGTTGAACTGTTGTTGATTGGCGTAGATGCCCCAGTTTTCACCATTGATCACCACTCTGACCAGATTTGCCTTCGGAGCGGGGATGTATTGACGGGTGATCTGGAGGGACAGGACCGTGTGCAGAAAGGTCGGGTCTGCATTGGCATTGAGGAAATTAAGGGTGCGATAACCTTGCACCGCTTGTCCGTCGTGAACGAAATCAAAACTAAGATTCAGTGAACGCTTGTAGCCGTCGCCTACCCCAAAAGAGGAGTTTCCACGGAAATGGATCCCGACATCGGCATACGTCGATCCGTCCACGGTGACCTTGGCGGGAACCTCGACGTCTGTATTGTTGAATGCCACCAGTTCCGATTCCCATTGAGGGTTCTCAAATTCGATGAAGAAGGTTCGTAACACCGAAGCCTCGTAGAGAGGGGCATTGGGGAAATGCCTCACATCCGCGGAGGTCAATGGAATCCCAGGACTGGCCGCTGGTCTGTTCCCTCCACGCCCACCACGCCCACCGGGTCCACCGGGTCCACCGGGTCCACCGGGTCCACGTCTACCGCCACGGGCTTCAGGACCGCCGGGGCCACCTCGTTCGCCACGGGCTTCAGGACCGCCGGGTCCACGTCGTTCGCCACGGGCTTCAGGTCCACCGGGTCTACCTCGTCCGCCGGGTCCCCTGAAGCGATTACCTCGTCCGCCGCGACTTTGAGGATTGGCCTTGATGAATTCAATCGCTTTTGCTCGTTCCTCGGCATTGAGTCGACCATCCTTATCGTTGTCAAACTGGTCAACGATCGCTCGCTCCTGGTTTCTTCCTCCTGGTCTTTGGTTCGGTGGTCCCTGGGGAGGTGTTTGTGCGGCGGCCGAGAGTGGTAGCAACGCTGCAATCGAGAGGATGCCACTGAGACGTTTCAAGTGTTGACGGACAGGATGCAAATCGCTTCTTCCAAACAAGGGTTCCTTCATATCAGTCGTGTTTCTTTCTATGCTGCGGAAGCGTCGTCCGGTAACCGGTATCTCAATCATTGAAAAGCTTCCGAAAACTAGAGACGCCAGATACCCCTGAAAGGTTACAATGGAGTGCTCTCGACCCACGGTTATGAAGTTTTACGCCCTGTGGATCCACTTAGGAGTTGTGGTGTCATGCTGGTCCGGGTGGGCTTGTCGATCCTTGTCAAATCTCTGCAGAAAAGAGACCTGTTGCGGTCCATACTTGCTTGCGACAAGGGCAGGGGTCAGGTTAAAAAACGACGGATGGGGCCCGTCTGGTCGTGTTTCAGACTCAGATCAAAATCGCCATAGTGTTTGATTGGGTTCCCGTAAGCGTTGAGGAGGGTGGTATACCAATTGCCGAGTGTCCTGTGGCCCTCCTGACCGTGGTAGGGTAGACGGATATAACGGCGCCCGAGATCAAGCCTCGCATTGCGACCCGCCATCACAATGAACGGGTATTCCCAGCCATGGCTGTGGTGGGTCTCACCACCGTCTGGAAAATAGCAAAGCATGGTGTTGTCAAACATCGTCCCACGGTTCTCCGGAATACTTTTGAGGCGAGAGACGATTGTATCGATCAATCGCATGTGTTCCCTCCGGCAACGTTGGCGGATCTCCTCTGCCTCAAGTCCAGCGATGGTCTTTTGATGGCCGACGTCATGCATGTTGACCTTGACGTTTTCAATGCCGGGAATGCCTGTGTAGGGGTGAGCCAGTTCATCAACGGTAAACGCCACCACGTTCGTCAGGCCGGAAATCAAGGCTGACAGGAGGACTTCCGTATGTGCGCGCTGCCGATCGATGGTGTTCAGATCTTCCTTGAGGAAGGCTTTATCCAGCTGGGGAACGTGTTGGCGGAGGACTTCTCCCATGGCATCGACTTTTCGATTCCGTTCACGAATGGCATGGATGGAATCCGCGTAGTTCGAGATCTTGAGCCGCTCGAATCCGGTTTGTCTGGCAGCGAGGCGGTCCTGACCTTGAGCAGCAAACGCCAACACTTTACGTTCAAGCTGATAGTGGATCTGCTTTTTCCTGTCACTGGAAACGGATTTAAACAATTCGTCCATCGCTCCCTTTGGCGAACCGAAAGCATAGTTGGGTTGCTGCGGGCCGCGCGCCGAAAAACCCTTGGCAATGCCTTCCAGGCTGCCACGTGGATTTCCTCCTCCTGTTGGGAAGCAAGCCAGCTCGATATGTTCCATCGGCGAGGGAAAAAGCTTGGCCAGTTCGAAATCGACGGTTGCCCACTTGATGGAGCTTGGCCGCTCGTTGGCCTTGAAGACGCCAAGGGAGGAACACCAGGAGTGATGTCCGGTGGTACACATCTTGCCTGACAATCCCTGAAGGATGGTCAGATCATCCTTGTGCGCATGCAGAGGATCCATCCAACCGGGTAAGGCGTGTCCGTCCAGGTCGACTTCAAATGGCTCCTTTTTTTCTTCCCGTGCCATATCCTGGCGGCTCAGCGATGGCGGGACCATCACCTTGGGGAACAGCCCGTTTCCACGGTGCATGAAGATAAAACGTTTTGGCACGCCTGTGGGCGGTGCCCCAAGGAGGCAAGGTGATAAAGCCAATGCCCCGGCACCCAGCACTGATTGCTTCAAAAAGTCTCTTCGGTGGTTCATGCCTAGTTCGCGATGGGTTTACGGTAGATAAAGGAATCGGATGTCAAAAGGGAAATTACCAGTGCCTTGAAACTGCCGCCGCTCTCCAGGTAGGCCTGGTCGGCTTCCATGAGTGCAGGTGCATCGGAAAGCATTTCGTTGCGCCCCATGAAAAAACGAAAGGCGTGGCGTATGATCGACTGACGTACGCGTTCGGACCTGGCCAGGCGGTCGATCATGTCCAGGGCATCCATCACCTCGCCGTCCAATGTTGAATCTCCGGTGCCCTCCAGTTGGCCCATGGCATGGATCGTTCTTGTTCTGTAGGTGTTGGACCCATTTTTCCTGCTTGCCCTTGCAATGAGCTGGGTCGGGTGCTCGAGGGGTTCCTCCAGGCGGTAACGGCCGAAGTCATCATAGATCTCGAAGGGATACCCCAATGGATTCATCTGCCGGTGACATTTCCAGCACTCGGCCTTTTCGGTCACCATCTCGACCCGTGCGCGCAAGGTCTTGTCCGGATCTTCCGGAATCTGGGCATTGACGGTGATGGGTACCTCAGGAACGTGCCCGGCCAGCAGCTTCTCGCGGATCCAGCGACCACGCTTGATCGGGTCCGTGTGGAAGTTCGAGGAATGTGCAATCAACCATGCGGGATGTGTGAGGATCCCCTTCCGCTTGGCAATTAGAAAGGGTTGCTCGACCGGGTAATCCCAAAACAGGACATCCTCCAAGCCCTTGAAATTTTTCTGCTCTATCCTGCCATAACGAAAACTGCCAGGTGTCGGTGGGAGGTTGTAGAATGTCGAATGATGGTAGGCGTAACCATGTGCAAAGGACGGAGTCGTAAAGGGCGTTCGCCCTTTGCCAATGGTCTCTCCCCAGAAATACATGTGCCTGAGGAATTCACGTTTCTGCTTGGGGTGTCCCAGGAAGCGCAGGGATTGAGTGGATTCGAGAAATGCCCGGTTCTTCTCGATCACCCCTTCAGGATCCATCCGCCACTCTGTATCCTTGAGCTTTGTATAAGCCTCCGTCCATTCGTCAATGATCCTGCGGCCAGTCTCATTGTCCTGGTTGTGGTAGACAAAGAACGCTTCGGTGGTCAGCAGGTTTTTAAACACCTCTTTGTCACGCTGGAGGTGCCAGTCCACGATACGATCGGCTTCCTTGATCAGGAAACCCGGAGAACCCAGCGTGCCACGGGAGGGGTTTTGATAATAGCCATCGCTGCGTTCGATATCCTTGAACACCTTTGTTGCACCGGGATATCCAAAGAATTCGCGGAAGAAGCGCACCAGTTTGGGGTGTGAGGTCTGGTGGGATCGCATGTTTTTACCACTGATGCCCTTGTCAATGGGGCCGGCGTAGTAGTTTGTGTTGGCCAGTAACCGTTGCACTTCGCGATGGTAATCCGTCCTGGTGAGAAGTCGGCCTTCCGCGCCGGCCTTTCTTAGTTCTGCGTCCGGCCCTCGGTCGCCAAGGGCGTAGGAGATCGCCAGGGCAGCCTCTTGGGGTGACAGCCGTTGGCGACCGTGCTCATCAACCTTTCCCGCACCAAGTTCGAGACGGTAGACAAAATCCGACTCAAGGAGGACTGACACCAGCATCTGACGCAGTCCTTCACTGTTGCCTGCCAGGTCCATGGAAGATCGGGTGAGTTTGAGGTAACGTTGGATTTCCGTTCCCGTTGCCTGTCGGCGCAGCACCAGGCCGAATTGTGTCTGGATCGCGGCTTTGATTTCCTCATCCGATGGGGTTGACTGCTTGGCGACGATGATCTCAAAGCTTGCAGGTGTTTTGGGTGTCCATCGGTCTTTGGCGTTTGGAAAGATGTCTGCCTTGAGTTCTCCATGTTTGACCCGTGCGCCGCGAATCTGCTTGTAAGAGATCCATTGTGCGTTGGGCAGCATGACCAGCAGATGACCCCCGTCCAGTGTGTGGATATCGTAATCCCTTACCCCGGAACGTTCAGGCAGCATGAAGGGATTGGTGATGCCAAAAAGATTCTGCTACCGCTGTCGCCCACGGAGTTGGAAGATATCCCGCACCCGTTCCTCAAAGATCTGTGGACTCACCAGCCATCGGCGTGAGGGGGTGAAGGGTGCGCTTTGGATCTTTCCGCTGAACAATTGATCATGGTTAACGTAGTTTCCGTATTCCGGATAA
>JAAZXX010000018.1 GCA_014239995.1 Verrucomicrobiia bacterium | reverse complement strand
AGGGAGTCGGTAGATATCGATATGGTTGGCACGACTGCAGGCCGCGAAGGCGCCATCTGGACTCAGTGTCACCGCGTGTATAGCCTGCAGGCTGCTGGGCATGGTCTGCCATGTCACGGGCGCGCTTCCATCTACTTTCCCCGTAGCCCCTTCGTCGATCCATCGCTTCAGCAGTTCCAGTTCGGTCGGTTTCATGGGGACCGCGTTGGATGGGTTGTCCTTGGGAGGCATGAGTGCGTCCTCGATCAGGTTCGAGGCCACGAGAAACAAGTGGCTCTCGTTTCCCTTTCCAGGGATGATTACGGGACCAGCATCCGATCCCTCAAGGATGGTCTGTGGACTTTCAAGGTTGAGTCCTCCCTTGGATTTGTTCCGGGAGTGGCACGCCATGCAGTTGGCACGAAAAATGGGCAGGAGGTCGGATTGAAAATCCACGGGTGCTTGAGGGGATGGTTTCACCTTGGATGTCGGGTCCTGCGCCTGGCTCTTCCAAACCTGCATGGCAAACATCATGGCAACGATGAAGATGCCAACGTTTTCTTTTTGGATCATGGCTCTGCCTCCTCGTCTTGGGGAGGGATGATTTCGACGGTAATGGGTCCTGAGTGGACAGTGATTTCAAGGTCGCGGGGCTTGGCTCGTTCCACGGCCTCCTTGGCCTGCCTGGTAGCTGCTATCTGCGCTTTCTCGGCATTTTTCAACCTCTCTTTAGCTTGGGATAATGTTATCTCGGATGCCTTTGAATCATTTTCGCTTTTGGCCTTTGTGATGGCCTCCCTGCTGGTTTCCAGTTGTGCCTTGGCTTGCGCAAGGCGCGCGTTGAAGTCCTGGAGTTGCGCTTCGAGATGGGATGCAGCTCCGGGTTGATTACGATAACTTACCTTGACTTTCCCCCTGAGTGCAAAGTGCAACATACCAGGGGGAGGCTTGATTTCGGCCAGGTTCAGGGTGAGCAAGGCATGCGTCTGCGCGTGCTTGATTTCAAGTTCAGCTGTCTTGGCAAGCAGGGGCTCTCCGACAGGCCTGAGTTTGATGGGTTCCTTGGTACCCTCAGCCCAAAGGATGCTCAGCGGAATCTCAATCGAGGTATTGGGCTGTGCGATAATGGGAGCCTTCGGAGGAGTGATGATGATTGGTGCCAATTCATCCGGATGGACGGCTAGCCAGTTGTTGGAAGTCAGTCGCTGGATCAGGGGTTGGTTGTTGAAATCGCTTACGGTCCATACCGTCGTTGTCGATCGTGCCTTGCGCTTGATGGATTTCCCTTCCCGATGCGAGGTGCCTATGATGCGTGGAGCAGCCCATCCCGGGGGTGCGTTTGTTTCTGCGGTCAGGAAAAGCCAACCGCTGCGCTCACCCTTGCGGATCATGCTCTCTGAGCAATGTACCCCCGCCGGTAACCCTTCAACACTCAGCGTGATCGGGTTATCGAACCCATCACGTCGGAATGCCGCGACACGCAGTGGCCAGGACATGCCTTTGCGTAACAGCGTTTCCATCGGCTCGACGGCGCGTACGTTGCCCTCGACCGGTTTGAATGATGATGGAGCAAGCACCAGCCCGAAATCGGGCGATGGTTTCCGTATGACCAGGCGATAGGCCTGTGGAGCCGGTATGCCGGATTGCTGGAACAGATCGCTGAGGCGTAACTGATATGTCCCATCCACAGGTGCCTCAAAGCGGTAATCTACATCACGGTGGTTCAAATCCACTCCGCGACCCAGCGGATATTCCCTCTTGGAATAAACCTCCTTGATATCGTGATGGAGCCAGGTGCCATCGGTTTGTTCTTCTACCCTTTGTATGAGCAGAAAAGGACTTGTTGGATGGCCCAGGCGATCTGAAAAGACTTCGATCCACCATACCTCCCCCTTGTCTGCGCTGAATTCAAACCAGTCGACATCCAGGCTGGGGAAGAAATGCCCTCCCACGATGCATGGAGGGGTGATACGCTGGATTGTATCCGATGCCATAGGTCTTTCCCTGAGTTCCTTCAAGGTGGACCCGTTTGGCTTCAAGGAAGGAATATCCACCGCCTGGTTTTGCCATTGCCAACGAAAATGACCAGCCAGGACATCGCCAGGTCTCGCCGGATAACTCCGGTTGGGATGGGATAACTGGGATGCAGTCGCGATCGACGGGATTTGAATATCCAGTAACTGGAGTCCATCCGCAAAATACTTCGCTGCTGGCCAATCTCCCCCCTCTTTAAGGCGGTAGCCGTACAGCGTGTGGATATCAGGGGTGCCCGGCATGGCATCGCGGCGAAGAATAGTTTCCACCCAAGGGTCGTCATGCAGTCTGAGACGGTAGAAATACTCTGGGCCACCCAGGTACTGGCCATCATGAACCAGGATCCAATGTCTCCCGTCTGATTGAGCCGTGAAATGAAGCACACCACGATTTTGTACCCTTGCTATCTCCCGCCCAATGGCCTCTTCCACAGTGATTACGGGTTCTAACCTGGAATCGATGGCATCCGCCATGCATTCGATCGTGTAGGAATTTCCTTTTTTAAGGAGGATGGAGTAATGATCGACGGATCGTTCCTCGGTGAATGCATTGACGATGGTGCCAGGGGTGAGTTCCATGGCGTTTCTGCGCTGGTGGGGTTTTCCCTCTTTCAGGCATTCATTGACGGGGCTCACCACAAAAGACCTTGGATTAGAGATGCCGAAGTAACCGTGGGTATGGGCTTCGTAAATGCCTGGAGGAACTTCAGGGGCAATGGAAACCCTGATGGAAACTGGCCTGGCGCTTGGATAGGGTTCCGATGGATGGGGCTCGGATTGGATGCCTGGATGTGAAAAAAGAAGGTTGGACAACCCGTCGAGGTGGTCCCCGGTGACTGTCAGTTCAAGACTAGATCCCTGTGAGCCGCCGGGTGGAAAAAGGGTGTCCAGTCGCGCTTGTGGTAACTGCGCCACCATGTGGTGCACAAAAGCGATCGTGAGGCAGGTAAGTATCATCCCACGGGCCATTCTATCCATGCATGGGCTTGCAGGGTATGGCCGACTTACCCATTTAGAATGAGATGATATCGTCGATGACATGATACCGTACCCGTGGGGCAACCTACTCAGTGGCTGAAAAGAAATTCCTTCATATTCAGAATGCTCCAAACCAAATCCTCAAAGGCGTGTTGGCGTACCTTTTGTGAATCCATAGGTACACTTTCACCCTCCGTATTGACATGGGTACGTGCGGGGCGATTGATGTATTCCATGGCCGTATGCAGTTCCATTTCCGAGGGTGTGCGTGATAAGGACCGGAGGTAAAGCTTCTGCATGTTTTCCCTGTCTTTTGTTGGGGAATCCTGAGCAAAGCTGGCTGCGCTGCCTGTTTCAGCGGTTAGTTTTGCCATGATGTTCCGGGAGTTGAGCATATACAGGCTCTGCGCCAGGCTGGCTTCCTGTGAACGTTCGCATTCGCACGCGCTGGCTGAGTCAGGTCGCCCAAAAATGGTCAGGAAGTAATGGTCCTTGTTAAAGCTGTTATCGGGTAGCTGAACCGCTCGATGGGTTGTTGGGAGGCCGCTGAACTCCGTGGAGGTCGTGTTGACGGTGTCGATGGCATCAAGAAGGACTTCTGCTTCCAGGCGCTCAGGATAGTGGTGTGAAAAGTGCTGGGTATCGATAGCGTTGAATGCATTTGGCAGGGAACTGAGCTGGTAGGAGCGTGATTGGCAGATTTGACGGGCCAGGTCCTTGAGGTCATAACCGACCTCCACAAAATGTCTCGCCAGAGCTGCAAGCAGCTCCGGGTTGCTTGCAGGATTGGTGTCACGCATATCGTCCTCGGGCTCGACCAGTCCACGATTCATGAAATGTTTCCAGTAGCGGTTTACCAGTGCTGGTGCGAAGAATGGATTATCTGGCTCGGACATCCAGTTCGCCAATGCTTGTCTGGGATCCTCCTCCGGTAGCAGTTGGAGAGACTGTTGTCCCAGCGCGGCGGGCATCAATGATTCCTTGGTTTTTGGATGGGTTGCCTGTGCCTCTCCCCGTTTGTGGTAAATCACCTCTTCGCCTGGATAGTCACTTGCTTGCCTTCCCACCTGCGAAAAGAACGCGGAGAATTGGTAGTAATCCCTCTGGCTCCAACGTTCGTAGGGATGATGATGGCACTGTGCGCACTTGAGGCGGGTTGCCAGGAACAGTTGTGCCACATCCTCAAGTTGTTCGCGTGACTGGTTCACCTGGCGATACCATGCCACGGGAGGATTGTCGGCAATATTGCCTGATGCGGTGAGTATTTCCCGAACAAACTTGTCGTAGGGTTTGTTTGCATAAAAGCTGTCCCTGATCCAACGGTGAAATGCCAAGGTGCCTCGTCCTTGCTTCGCGTTGTCTCTTCGATTCCTTAAAAGTGCACTGAACTTGCCTGCAAAGAAGTCCGCATAGTCTGGCCCAGCCAGAAGCGTCTCGATGTAACGATTTCGCTTACTCAGGGAGGTTTCCGCCAGAAAAGCACGAGTCTCTCCTTCGGTGGGCAGTCGACCGGCGAGGTCGAGTGTCACGCGCCTGATAAAGGTCCCGTCATCGCAGCGTTCCGAGGGGGGGATTCCCAGTTTACGTAGTTTGGCAAAGACCAGGTCGTCGATAAAATTGTTCGGATTGAGTTCTTCAGGAACCGGGGCCCCTAAGGGAATACTTGCCCGGAAAGTGCCTACATGGCCGTGGTACCTCACCATGATCGAGAGGTCCCCGGGGCGATCGTGTAGCTGAACCCATCCCTGGCTGTCGACTTTGGCGATCTCCTTCTGGTTGGATTCATACAGGGCACTCCTGGTGACATCCTCTTTTGAGCCATCGCTGTAATGTGCAAGTATCACCAGTTGCTGATCTCCTCCCAGCTGCATGATGCGTTCCTTTGGTAGAATTTCAATCCGCTCCACGCTGGGATCGTCTGCATTCCCATAAGGCATGCCTTGGGCGATCCATCGCCTTAAAAGCTGGTATGCATCTGATTTTTTTTCCATGCGTTTGCCGCCACCGTGGGGGAGTTCCCCGGTTGCCTTAAGGAGGAGAAGACTGCGTTCGGGAGCAGCAGGCGAAATGCGTCTGCCTCGTGCCTCCTTTACGATGAATCCATAGTCCTGATGTGGTTCGAACCCGAGGAGAGAAAGACGGAATCCGTTTTGTCCTCCGGATTTCCCGTGGCATCCACCTCCGTTGCAGCCGGTTTTTGTAAAAATGGGTACCACTTGGTTGGGGAAATTCAGGGGGCGCATCTTTTGAATTTCCAGGACCTTGACAGGAAGCGTTGCCTCCACTGTTTCTCCCCATCGGGCGATCACCCGGGCATTCCCGTTGGCGATGCCCTGCACACGTCCTTCTGGGGATATACGTAAAATGCCCCCGGGCTCTGCATGCAGGGAGACATGACGGGTGAAGTCCTGAAGCTTTCCGTCTGCAAGCCAGCCGCTCACCAGCAACTGCTGGCCGTTTTCTGCTCCACGTAGCTCCAGCGGGGACTGCTCCGTGGTCTCAACACTGCGATCGTAATGGATCTTGAGGGAGACCGGCGGTGGGACTTCCATCGGTAAGTCTTCTCCCTTTAAAACAGTGGTCGGCACCGAGAGGCTTGTGGCGAGCGCAACCACTGTGGCGCACAAGGGATTACCTGAGGGTGTGGTGGTACGACTCAAAGCGGTCCAGAGCAATCGAAACATCTCAGTATAGGGTCGAGGCGTGGTTAGATCAGTTCTTTCATGGGTTGAATCCCTTCATCCACCAAATAATGGGGTCGACCGGTCAAGTCGGGAACAGTGACCTTATTGACGTCGATTCCGAGGTTGTGATAGAGGGTGGCAAACACCTCGCCAAACTGGACTGGCCTTTCCACTGCTTCACCCCCCAGTCGATCGGTGGCACCGATCACTTGTCCGGTGTTCATGCCACCACCGGACAGCAGTGCGAAACTCACGCGTGGCCAATGATCCCGTCCACCATCCTTGTTGATCACCGGGGTGCGACCAAATTCCCCCCACACCACCACCGACACATCTTTGTCCATGCCACGCTGGTAGAGATCCTCCAGTAAAGCGCTCAAACCCTGGTCCAGCAAGGGGAGGTCCTGGCGGAGGGCGTCAAAGTTACGCCCATGATGATCCCACCGGCTGAATCCTACTGTGACACAACGCGCCCCTGCCTCCACCAATCGGCGTGCAATCAGGAAATGCTCCATCATCTTTGGGGCTCCATCATCGCGGTTTTTAGGATCCCCCTTACCGTATCGCTCACGGATCCTCGGGTCTTCCCTCTCAATGTCCATGGCCTCGAGCAGCCTGCCAGAGGTGAGGATGCCGAAGGCCTGCTGGTTGAAGGCATCCAGTCCCTGCATCATGCCGCTGGTGTCGGCTTCGCGGCGAAACTGGTCAAATTCCTTGAGCAGCTTGCGTCTGTCTGCAAGCCGTTCCAGCGTAATGTCGTTGAGAACCATGTCGTCTTTGCCCGCCCCCTTGTTGGGTTGGAAAGGGGCATGTCCGACATTCAGGAAACCAGGGACACCATTGTCTGACCAGGGTACGTGACCCATTTTGGGGGACATGCCCACGAAGGGGGGAATCGCTGGGTCCACGTGTCCTTTCAGCTTTGAGAGCACGGATCCCATGCATGGCCAACCACCGGGGGGTTCATTGCCCTGATGCCGGCCGGTCAGACACTGAAATGCGTAGTGACGGTCAAGCGCACCGACCATGGATCGAATCACGGTAACCTTCTTCATCTGCTTGGCCAGCATGGGCAGATGTTCACAGATTTGCAGACCCGTTACGTTGGTTGAGATCGGATTGAACTCTCCGCGGATTTCCGAAGGTGCCTCCATCTTCAGGTCGAACATGTCCTGATGGGACGGGCCACCGGGAAGGAAAATCATGATGACGGCCTTATGAGACTTGCCAATGCCTGCCTGGGCCTCGGCGCGCAATAAATCTGGAAGCGCAAGGCCACCGAGCCCGACAGATCCAATGCGCAGGAAATCACGACGTGAAAAACCGTCACAGAATTGATGTGAATGACGGCTTGGAATGGTGATCATGGTTGTTTCGATGGGTTTTCTGTTCAAATGAACCCGGCATAACACAACAGTGGTAAGCGACGGTGGACCTTAATCAGAATCTCCTCACCGCACGTAATGTCAAGCAAGTAATCTAAGACAATAAGTGCTTAATGAAGTATTATCTGATCCAGAGGGCATGCCTCCATATCGGCAGTTTGGTGGGGTTTTCCTTCTTCCAGCGGACAGTGGTTGCTCTTACTTAGAAGAGCATTCAGGAGCCTTGATTCCTGCGGACATGTTGACGGTGTCGTGGGTTGGTCGAGAACTCCTCACCGGGAACAATCATGGGCGGTCCAGTAAATGGGCTTTCACGCTGCAAGCAGGCATGGTTACGCCAGACGTAAACGGGGATTTGAGGCAGGTGGTTCGTCTCAAGGCCCGTTTTCAAGCGTTTCATTCTGCAAACCTCAGTGATGAGAAACTCACGAAACGCTGGTTTTGCTCATCATAAAGCCGATAACGCATCGCCTTAAAACTGGCTAACAGAGTGATCTCAGGCACGCCCTGAAAGAGCGGTTCGTTTCGGTGACATTTTTACATTCATGTTCAGATGGTTTCATGCCTTTTCAAGCTGTCACCTTCGAGATTTGATGAAGCGTATTGCCCGTGAGTATCTGTGTTCCCGGGGGAGCCTCAGGATCTGGGCGTGGCATCACGGAGCCAATGGATACATTCATTTTTGAAGGATCTGTATCCCTCTTTTTTCTGCATTCTTAAGACGTTCCTTTGCCTCATGGATTGTTTCGGTATCCATCGTTTGGGTCAACAGGTGCAGTTGGTAGGCGGAGTTTTCATGATTGTCGGATGCCGCTAGGCTGAAGTAAACATACGCCAAGGTTTTTTTATCTGGTTCGGTCGCGTTTTGGAGATGAAATTTTCCCAACCAGAACATGGCATTCACATTGCCGTACTCCGCAGCTCGCGTGTAATGCCTGAGTGCCTGCTCACTGTCTTCAGGGACACTCCTGCCATTGGCGTGCATGGAGCCCAGATGAAGCATTGCATCAACGTGTCCCTGATCGGCAGCAAGGGTATACCACTTCAGGGCCTCTTCTCCGTTCGTTTCATGGAACAATCCCATGGCGAACTGTGCGTCCGGATCGCCTTTTTCTGCAAGTGATTGCATGGACGGGGGGGTTCCCGAGTCGCATCCTGCCAGCCACAAGGTGGTCGTGACAAGCAGGGAACACAGATGGAAGCTGCGGTGCATGTAACTTATGATCATGCATTGCTTGGTGGCTGTCTATTACGAACGAGGTCCGTTTTTGTAACGCCTGCCGTTACTTTCTCTTTGGGGCCTTGAGGGTGGGATATGCTGCAGGTGATTCTTCCCGGTGTTTTGGCCTGCGTTATCAGAGCATTCCAAAAAGTCCGGGTAACCACGTCGTGATTGATGGGATAAATGTCACGAGCATCAGGGCAACCAGCAGTGCTGCAAAAAAGGGAAGTGCAGCCGGGGTGACCTTTGCAATGCTTGTCTTGCCAACCCCACAGCCAACGAAAAGGCAGGTGCCCACCGGTGGCGTGCACAGGCCGATGCATAGGTTTGCAATGAGCATGATTCCAAAATGTACGGGGTGCATTCCCATATTTTCAACCACGGGCCACAGGATGGGAGTGAAAATCAGTACAGCTGGTGTCATGTCCATGAAGGTGCCGACCATCAGCAGTAGCAGGTTGATCAACAGAAGAATCACGATGGGATTGTCGCTTACAGCGAGCATCAGAGATGAGATCTGCTGGGGAACATCCTCCAGTGTCAGGATCCAGGACATTGCCATGGAACTTGCGATCAGCAGGAAAACCACAGCCGTGGTGACCCCTGTCTGCAGGAGGATGTCAGGAATATTTTTCCAGGGGATCTCCCTGTAGAGGACCACGGAGAGCAGGAACGCATAGGCAACCGCGATGGCAGCAGCCTCGGTTGCCGTAAAGATCCCCTTCAGGATGCCTCCCAGGACGATCACGATCAGTAGTAGACTCAGGAAAGCCCTGCGAAAGGCAGCCCAGAGCGACATGCGAGCCTGGGGTTCTGCTTGCCCAAGACCGTGCTTCTTGCAAAGGATACCAGCCACCAGCATGAGCAGGCAACCAAAGGTGATGCCCGGCAGGATACCGGCCACAAAAAGGGTTCCAATGGAAACCATGCCACCTGAAACAAGTGCATAAATGATCATGATGTTGCTGGGAGGTATGAGAAGACCCGTGGTGGCCGAGGTGATCGTGATGGCGGTGCTGAATTCGCGGCCGTAACCCTTGCGCTCCATTTCGGGAATGATGAAGCCGCCAATGGAAGAAACCGCCGCTGTGGCCGAGCCGCTGACTGCTCCAAACAGCATGCAGGAAAGGATATTCACAAAGGCAAGACCTCCTGGGAAACGTCCTACGAGCGCACTTGCAAGATCGGTCAACCTGCTGGCAATACCGCCCTGTCCCATGAGCAGGCCGCTGAGGATGAAGAATGGAATGGCGAGCAGTGAGAAGCTGTAGACTCCGGTGGCCATGCGTTGTGCCACTGTGGCTGCTGCGATGTCAAATGCTCCCATGCTGAGTGTGGCTGTGAGCAGCGTGGACAAGCAGATGGCAACGGCCACTGGCATGTTGATGCAAAGGAACACCAAAAACAGAAATGCCATGAGCAGGACCGGGGATATCATGCCTTGTCCTCTCTACGACTTGCCTCTGGTGCCTGGAATTGTCCCACCATGGTTTCCATGGCCACAAGCAGGATGAGCAGACCGCTGATTGGAAGTGCCAGGTAAACATGGCCCATCTTGACACCAAGAGCAGGTGAAACCTGCTCTGTCAGCAGTGTGAGGGCAACCAGTTTGCTGCCTCCTAGAATGAGCACGACAACCGCGAAGAGGCCAACCATGGCCTGCACAGCCATTTCGGTGATCCGTCTAGCTGATGGGGCAAGTTTCTCTACAAAATAATCCACTCCCAGATGATGGTGTCGTGCAAAGGCAATACTGCTGCCCAGCATGGCTACCCAGATGATGAGAAGGGTGGCAAGTTCATCTGTCCACGAACTGGGGTCCTGCAAGAGGTAACGTGAGGCGACTTGCCAAAGCACATCGATCAGCAGGGCTGCCATGAGCAGGATCAAGGTGCATTCCACCACAAGAACCAGTTTTTTTCTGAGGGTAATCAGGAGTTTCAGCATTCCATTTATTAATATTCGTTTTTAATGGCTTCCATGAATTGACCGCTTGCAGTCTTCATGAACGCCACGTGAAGTGCCTTGACTGCAGCCTGAAAAGGACCTTTGTCTGGATGGATGATCTCCACCCCTCCAGTCCGGAGTTTTTCGAGTGTTTCCGTCGTTTTTTCCCTCCACAGGGCACGCTGAACCTGCACAGATCCCTTGGCGGCAGCCTGGAGCCAGGCCCGTTGTCGGGGCTTCATTCGGTCCCAGGTATCCGTGCTGACAAGCAGTATGTCCGGTACCATCGTGTGCTCATCCAGTGAATAATACTTACAAACCTCGTAATGCCTGGAAGTCAGGAGGCTGGGAGCATTGTTTTCCGCACCGTCCACGACTCCCTGGTCCAGTGCGGTGTAGAGTTCGCCGAAGGCGATGGGGGTCGCGGCTCCTCCCAGGGCTTCAACCATTTGTATGGAGGTGCGGCTGTTCTGGACTCGAATCTTGAGACCCCGGAGATCATCAGGCGTCCGGATGGGACGTTCCTTGGTGTAAAAACTGCGGCTTCCGGCATCGTAAAAGCATAAACCTCGCAGTTTTTTGGGAATTCCCAGTTCAAGTAATTGATTTCCTATGTCACCTTCCAGGACACTCCAGAAATGCTCTTCATCGCGAAAAAGGTATGGAATACCAAACACGGCCATGTCCGGGATAAACCCCTCCAGTGGGGAAGTGGACGTTTTAACCAAGTCCACGGCTCCAAGTTGCAGCAGTTCGATGGTTTCCCGCTCCGACCCGAGTTGGCTGCCTGGGTAAATCTTGAGCTGCATGGTTCCTTCCG
The DNA here is from genome assembly GCA_014239995.1 of Verrucomicrobiia bacterium. Taxonomy (GTDB): domain Bacteria; phylum Verrucomicrobiota; class Verrucomicrobiia; order Limisphaerales; family AAA164-E04; genus AAA164-E04. The sequence goes on along the minus strand of JAAZXX010000018.1, from coordinate 5,278 downwards.
ATGCCTTGTAAAGTGCCTCTGCCATCTGCTCCATGGCGGTGTGTACTGGATGGCTCGTGTCGAGGCTGTGAGCCAGTCGCAAGGTTAACGTAGAGGATTCTTGACCGCACCCAGATAGCAGCCATGGTAGTGCTATGAGGAGAGCTATGGAGATCGATTTGGTCTGCTTGTAAGAGAAAAGAGTCATCGCGTTTAAGTGCTTTTACACCTCCTCAGGTGGTCGAAACATCGTAAATCAAGAGGCGCCCGAAGGCATTCCATACGCCATCCTTCGGCTTGCCTTGGGCCTTGGCACCGCTGAGGAAGAGTTGACTGCCATCGGCCGTGAAGGTGGCTCGCGTGATGCGGGTCTTATTGTCGATGCCTTGGATCAGGTCACCGGATTTCTCTGAAAATAAGGCCGTATTCCAATTGCCCTGGGCCATCTTTCCAGCCATGCAGAAGTGTTCAGCGTCCGGATGCCAGGCCAGTGTTTCCATCAGACCCCGTCCCCGTTGTTCATCCTTGATTTCTCGGGTCTTGACAGGTGTTTTCGCCTGCCAATCAAATTCCTGCCAGGTTTGCTTTCCATTACCGGCCATGGGATCCCGCATGGGCCCCATCCCGCATGCCAGAAGGCGGCCTGTCTGGGGTGAAAAACTCAAGTCGAAGATGCCTCCAACGTAATGGTGGCTCTTGATAATGCCCCAACTGGTAAAATCCGGCGTGTTCCAAGCATGCACCAGTTTGCCTGAGTTCAGGTCCCATACCTTGATATCTCCCATCATGTTTGCTGCGGCAAGATGACGATCATCAGGACTGAACGCCACGCTCAAAACCGGTGGAAGATGTGAAAAACCATGCAAGAGTCTGCGGGTCTCAGCGTCGAACACCTTGATGGAAAATTCCTTTTCGGCTGCGGGGTCATATTTGTAACCATCGCAAAGGTATTGTCCGGTGACTGACACTACCTTGCCTGTACCCGGGGAAGCTTTGAGTTGCCAGGACCAGAAGTCATGGACTTTTTCCACGGAAAGGGTTTTTCCTGCATCAAGGTCATGCCACTGCATAATCCCATCGTAACCGGCCGAAACCGCTAATTTACCATCCATGGCGGTCACGATTCCGGAGGCGTAGCTGGCGTGCTTGGCAATGGTTTCCCAAGTGTCATCTGAGGTGTTTACCTTGAGGATGGTACCATCAAAACAGCTCACCAGTAATTCACTTTTTCCAGGGATACAGGTGAGCCCGAGGGCAGCTGTTGGCAAGGTGATTTCCTTTTTTAAACCGATCTTCATGGTTTTTTTTGGAGAAAAGCCATTGTGGAATTGGGTTTCAGATCAGGATCTCCCTGATGGGGCTTGCTTCCTTTTCGACCCGATGGAACGTGGGCAGTCCTGGAAGTTCGTATTCAGCATAAGGATCAATCCCCAGTGCCGTGAAAAGGGTAGCGAAGAGGTTTTTTTCGTCCAAGGGCCTCTCAGCAACCTCGATGCCATCCGGGTCTGTGGCTCCCACCACAACGCCTTGTTGGATGCCGCAACCGGCCAGTGCAAGGCTCCATGCGTTGGGGTAGTGGTCTCGTCCCCGGCTCGCATTGAGCCATGGGGTGCGTCCGAATTCCCCCATCATGACCACCAGTGTGTTTTCGAGCATGCTGCGGTCTGAAAGATCAGTGATGAGTTGATAGATAATGTTGTCGAGATCCGGTACCAGCATCTGGTAGTTTTCATGCTGGAAGACATGACAGTCCCACGGCATACCGTTGGCAACCATGACAAAAGGGGCTCCGTTTTCGACCAGGTTGCGGGCAAGCAGGGTGTGTTGTCCAAAGGTTCCCTTACCGTAGCGCTCACGATCTTTTGCTGGAAGCCTCTCCAGATCGAATAAATCAGCACATTTCATCAAGCCATTGACGCGTTCAAAGGCGGCGTTTTGTGATGCAGCGGCTGCACTTTGGCGATCGTTTTCAAATTTGCGGGTCAGGAAACGTCTCAAGGCCTCGCGCTCCTCATGATCCTCCGTGGAGATGTCAGGTAATCTTTGGACATCCGGGATTTTGTAGTCACCCCCGAGTCGTACTGGGCCATATTCCGCACCCAGCCAACCTGCCCAGTTGCCCGCCTTGAAGGACTTGAATTCGTTGCCTTCCGGGCATGGGTCAAGAAGGATGAAATTTGGGATGGGACTTTCGAGTTGCCCCAGTTGCTGCCCCAGAACACTGCCCAGCGAGGGGCGAATGAACGGGGGGCGGGGCGCATCGCCACGATTGAGGCGATCAATGGCCTGGAAATGTTCCGAGGGCTCGGTTTTCATGGAACGGATCACTGCGAGCTTGTCCGCGATGGAGGCGCATCGTGGCATCAATGCGCTGAAATGGATGCCAGGCAGTTTGGTGGGTATGCTGCCGAAAGGGCCACTGGTGATTCTACCTGGCTTGGGGTCCCAGGTTTCAAACTGGCTGGGGGCACCGCAGAGCCAAAGCAGGATACAGCTTTTTTGTTGTCTTTTGGCTGCCTCAGCAAAAACTGCAGGGCTCATAAGCCCGGACCAGCTGAACATCGAGGCGCTGATGCCTCCACCGAGCCCCTGCAGAAACTTGCGTCGATGCACCTGATGTTCCTGGTCAATGCAATGAGCTGCTGCGCAAGGATGTGGATGCCGGTTCATCGGGTTTTCAGTGGTTGGTTAAAAACTCTGCACTGGTGATCATGGCCCAGAGCATTTGCTTGATTCCCTCCACGGGCGTGTCATGCCTTTTTCTGAGAAAACCTTGCATCTGATCAGCTTCGTGTTTTTCCGGCCACCGTCCAAAAACTCGCAGGTAAGCCTGCTCTATGCGTTGATCCAGTTCTGGAAAGGACATTAGTTTTTGAGTGGTGCTTCCAGGGTGGGGGTCCAGGAGAGAGTCCACAAGGGGAGAGTTGGAGAGAAACATGGCCTGTTGCAGGCTTGCATTGTAGGTCATTGGCAACACCTCTGGAAAATACCTTACGAAGGATTGCCTGAGTGCTTCCAGATCGTTCCCTTCAATACCCGTTTGTTGCAGGTCCAGGTCGCACGCGACAAGCAGGGAGCGAAACATTCCTTCGGCCGTCAGGGGTTTCTCAATGGACCAGGCGAAGGTGTCGGGTTCCGCGGGGCGTCCATCACCCGTCCATGCCGAACGTTGATAGGCCTTGCTCTGCGCAATGATGCGGATGAGGCGATGCAGGTCATGTCCGTGCTCCTGAAAATCATTTGCAAGCCACTCCAGCAATCCCGGGTGACTGGGTGGGTAATTCGAATTCATTTCATCCACCGGGTGCACAAGGCCCCGGCCCATGAGAAGGGCCCAGACACGGTTGGCGATGGCTTTGGCGAGCAGGGGATTATCCTCTGTCACCGCTTTCGCCAGGGCCTCTCTTCTGGAAAACTTCGGCACAGCTGGAGCTTCTGCCTCACCTTTTTCCGGTGGCGGAGCCACGAGGTAATATTCCGGAAGATCCTTCTCATTGACGTCCGTTGCTGGGCGTTGTTCTGGAATCGTGATCCCGTTCAGAAAGGTGAGGGTCGCGGGTTGGGATTCCTTCTCCAGGTTAGCAAAGTTGATGAAGCCCCCGATGGCAGACTCGGATACACCAATGCCGGATTGCGTTTTGACATTCTTACTGCGATTGAAGGCGCTCACCATGCCCCAGTAATGCCCTTGCCGGATTTCATGTGCCAGCGGATGATCATGGCACTGGGCGCACTTGATTTGTGTTCCAAACACGAGGGGTGCCACTGCTTCTGCCATTTCCTGGTGGTTGTTTTCGCGTTCGTAGAGGAACCATACGGCTCCCCTTTGGGGGGCTTTACCACCGCGAGCCAGAACCATTTCCATCACGACTTCATCCCATGGTCGGTTTTTTGCGAACACCGACTGCAGGTAATCATGCCAGCCGTTCTCCCCTCGTCGTTTTTCCCAGGGCTCGCCGCGTCTGCCCATCAGCATCGTGTCAAACAGTTCTGCATAATGAATGGCGAATGCCTCGTCTTTGAGCAACAGATCGATTTCTCTGGGGCGCTTGTCCAGCAAAGGGCTCCTCAGAAATCTCTCGGATTCCTCAAGGGTTGGAGGCCTGCCGATGAGATCCAGGTAGAGTCTGCGCTGGAAGGTCAGGTCATCGCAAAGGGGTGTAGGTGTGATATTCAAGGAGTCCAGTCGATGTTCAATGAAGGTATCAATCGCCGCATCTGGATGTGTGGATGCGGGTAGTTTCATGGGCTTGCGGGAAACTGTCTCGACTTGCTCTGCGACGGCATCCAGGGTCGCTGTTTTTGAAGTCGGAAATACCTTGGTGGCATCGATCCAGCGTTGAATGGTCTCAATGGACGCTGCTGGGACTTGCTTCTTGGGTGGCATGTGTACCTCTGCATCCTTCAGGAGGACCTGATAAAGCAGGCTGGCCTTCCCCTTACCCGCCTCAACCACCGGGCCATTTTCACTGCCACGGATCAATCCGTGATAAGTGCCCAGATCCAGCTCCGCTTTTTGCTTCACGGGCCCATGACACTTGATGCAATGGTCTCTGAGGATGGGTTTAATGTGCGTCTCCCAATCAAGGGGCTGCTCGGCGGCCGTCACACAGGGTGTCACGGTAGAAAAGGCGGGCCACAGGATCGCGCAGGCGAAACCTCTGATATATTGAAAATGGGGTCGGCTTCGTTTCATGCTTGCCCACGTCGGATCTGCACACATCATAGCGCAGGCTCCCCCGCAGACAATGCTTTTGTTGTGTGCAAAATCGCCTTCTCCCTTGCCATGGTGAGGCTGCAGTGGAATGTCTCCTTGTGTTCCTTCCACCGGAGCCCGGGTATCCACCTTTACAAGGGTTTGAAAATAGAAAATGGCGATCCTTTAACCCTTGAAGCGCAATCCGCTGGCCTGGCCCAGTGGTAGTGTGTCGAATATTCTCATTGAAACCATCCCTGACAATGTTGAAGATGTTCAAGGTAACCACGATGAAATTACACAAGACACAGGACTTCAGACTGATCGCCGCATCTTTTACGCCGTTTCTCCCAGATGGCCATTTGAATTTGGATCTCGTTCCCGGCATAGCAAGGCACCTCCAGCAATCAGGGCTCAGCGGGGTCTTCGTCAATGGCACTACTGGGGAGTATGCCTCACTTACAATGGAAGAGCGGTGTGCCATCACGGAGATCTGGGTGGACGCTGGGCATGCCCACGACCTGCAGGTCGTGGTCCATGTTGGTGATAACAGTCTGCCCAATACCCTCAAATTGGCCAAACATGCAGCCTCCTGCGGGGCGG
>JAAZXX010000189.1 GCA_014239995.1 Verrucomicrobiia bacterium | reverse complement strand
GGGTGATGGATGCCTCCACCCCAGTGGAAGGTAATACCACCCAGGATCACGGCAATGTTGTTGCTGGTTTACTGAGCGATGACACCGGGTGTTGCTGCAATATCCGAGGTTTGCGAGATGATCTCCTTGGCTTGTCTTACCGTTGCCTCGGCCGTCAAACCGTATTTGGTCCTCAGCTCTGTAACAGAAGTGGCATGCTCGATGAACTGATCAGGCCAACCGATGCGCAATACAGGGGTGTGAACGGCGTTTTCGGAGTAGCATTCCATGACGGAGGCACCATAACCTCCCGGGAGAGTGTGGTCTTCCATGGTGATCACCAAATCTGCGGCTTTTCCGTAAAAGAGTGTGACGGCTTCGTCGATGGGTTTGGTGAAGCGCGGATTGATGACGGCAAGATCAAACTCCAAGGACGCAAGTTCATCGGCTGCCTTGCATGCCATGGAGTTTAAATTGCCCAATCCAAAAATAACAATCTTCGGATGTCCGGTGTTTTCGAAATTCCGGATGACCTCGGCTTTACCCAGCTCGAGAAGCCCGGGCTGGTCCTTGAGTTCCACTCCTTCCGATGCGCCACGCGGATAACGGATGAAGGTCGGGTGCTTCGTGAGTGTGCAGGTGAACATCATGTCGGCCAGCTCATCTTCATCCTTGGGTGCCATGGCGATGATGTTGGGAATGCAGCGCAAGTAGGCGATATCGAACAAGCCGTGGTGTGTGGGTCCGTCCTGAGCAGACAACCCCGCTCTGTCCATGCAAAAGGTCACCGACAGATCTTGCAGCGCTGCATCATGAACGATGCAGTCAAATGCCCGCTGCATGAAAGAGCTGTAAATAGCGACCACCGGGTGGAGACCCTTGGTGGCCATGCCACACGCGAAAATGACTGCGTGTTCCTCTGCAATACCAACATCGAAATACCGATCAGGCATTTCCTTTTCCAGATGTTTCAGACCTGTTCCTGTTGGCATCGCTGCCGTGATGCCAACCAAGGTGCTGTCCTTCCTGCAAAGCTTCACCAGGGTTTTACCGAAGATATCCTGCCATGCGGGGGGGGCATCCTTGCCCTTGATCGCGATGCCGGTTTTGACATTGTAGGGGCCCACTCCATGTAACTTCTCGGGATGCTTCACCGCCGCCTCAAAACCTTTTCCTTTCTGCGTCATGACATGGAGCACGATGGGTTGATCGCAGCTTTTCGCAAACTCCAATGCGGCGATCAGCATGGGCAGGTTATGACCATCAATGGGGCCCAGGTACCGCAGCCCCATTTCCTCGAAGATCAGGCTGCTGCCAAATCCTCCCCGGCCATCGACATCTCCCTTATGGGTTGATTCCTCAAGAACAAGATTTGAAACAGTTCCTTTCAGCACCTCCTCAGCCTTATGTCCCAGCTTCAGGGCCAAGTCTCCCTTGGGGATACGCTTGAGCAGGCGTTGGAAATCCCGTTGCAGGCGATTGTAGGAAGGGTGGGTGATCAGCTTGTTTAAATACTGTGCAATCGCTCCGACATTCTTCGCGATGGACCATTCGTTGTCGTTCAGGATACCGATGAACTTATTCGTAGACTGTGCGATGTTGTTGAGGGCTTCAAATGAAATACCATTTGTGAGTGCCGCATCTCCAAAAATGGAGACAACATGTTCATTGGTGCCGAGCCTGTCGCGCGCCACTGCGATGCCCAGCGCTGCCGAGAGAGCCGTACCCGCGTGCGCCGCGCCATAGCAGTCATGTTCACTTTCGGTGCGCAGAGCGAAACCGTTCAGGCCATTGGTTGTGCGGATGGTGTTGAAACGGTCCTTGCGGCCCGTGAAAAGCTTGTGCACATAGGTTTGGTGGCTGACGTCCCATGTGAACTTGTCCACAGGGGTGCTGAAGCAGCGGTGAAGCGCAATGGTCAACTCCACAACTCCGAGGTTGGGTCCCAGGTGACCACCATGCTTTGACAAGCCATGAATGAGTTCTTGACGAACATCATCTGCCAAGCTCTGTAATTGATCCAAAGTCAGCTTTTTAATGTGCTCTGGGCTATCTATCATGTCCAAGTAACGACTCATACGACTTTCATAAAAATTTGGATGATTATTGGGATTCTTCCCCTAGTGTCAATGGTTTGAGTCTGAATTTGTCATCAACATTTTTTTCTAATTGTTGAATGCGTTGTTCTGCCTGCTCGAGCTTTTTCTGGCAAACTGCCTGAAGCCGGACTCCTTTTTCATGACAGGTGAGGAGTTTTTCAAGGGGTAGCGTCTTGTTCTCCATCTCATCTACGATGGATTCCAACTGCTTCAACGCTTCTTCAAAAGACAGTGTATCCTCCTGAATATCTGTTTTTTCCTTGGTTTTGACTGTTTTAGCCACGGACTCAAGATAATATACAACCTTCCCCCCGTCCATCATCTTTCTGGCCATGGAAACCTTTCTCGTTGCCTGTTGCTCACATTTGAGGCATGATATGGTTATATTTACCCTTGGGTTAAAAATGAATTTTTCAGACAAAATTGTAGCATGGGCAAGGGCTGTCCGATCTCATTTTCTGGGTTTCTTTTGTAGCTTGGGCGTATCCTTGTCTGCAGCTGATGTTGAAGTGACCTTCAACCGTGATATTCGTCCCATCCTTTCAAGCCATTGTTACGAATGCCATGGACCGGATGCGAAACAGCGCAAGGGGGGCAGTGGGGGGCTTCGCCTCGATACTCGGCACGGTGCCCTTGAAGACCTGGGTGAGGCGTCCGCAATTGTGCCTGGAGATCCGGATGCCAGTCTTGTCATCCAGCGGATATTGAGTTCGGATCCCGACGATAAAATGCCACCGCCCGAGTCGGGTAAAGAAGTAAGTCAGGATGCCCTGGTAACTCTCAAAAAGTGGATTCAACAAGGGGCTCCATATGAGGATCATTGGTCATACGTGCGCCCGGTGCGGCCCAACACGCCCGCAGTGGAGGCAGTGGATTCAACCGTCTTTAATGCCATTGATCAATTCGTGCTTCAGCGGGTAGGGAAGCAAGGACTGCGTCAATCCAAGATGGCGGACCGTTACACTCTGGCGAGGCGTGCTGCACTTGATCTGACCGGACTCCCTCCCACCCCACAGGAGGCGGATCTTTTTGCGGCAGACTCCAATGTTAACGCCTACGAGACTTTTATTGACGCACTGCTCGAGAAAGATGCATTTGGTGAACATTGGGGAAGGTATTGGTTGGACCAGGCACGGTATGCTGATTCAGCTGGATATGCAGATGACCCACCTCGGACGATATGGGGTTTTCGGGACTACGTTATTCGAGCCATGAACGATAACATTCCCTTTGACCAGTTTACCGTAGAGCAGATTGCGGGGGATTTGCTTCCTGATCCTACTGAAGATCAGTTGGTTGCCACGGCGTTTCATCGTAACACCATGACCAACAACGAGGGTGGAACCAATGACGAGGAGTTTCGCAATGTCGCGGTGGTGGATCGCGTCACAACCACCATGGCGGTTTGGATGGGGACTACCATGACCTGCGCCCAGTGCCATGACCACAAATATGACCCCATTTCCCAAGAGGATTTTTACAGATTTTTTGCCCTCTTCAACCAAACTGCAGATGCGGATCGTCGAGATGAAAGCCCCCTTCTTTCCCTCTACACCAAGGAACAAAAACAAAAACGAAGCCAACTTGAAACCGAGCGTCTGCACTTGGATAAGATGCTGAAAACACCCTCTGCGTCATTGCTTGTTGCTCGGCGCCTGTGGGAAAAACGACTCTTGAAGTCCCCAGCTTGGACGGCATTGTCACCTGTTTCCAGCACATCCTCCGAGGGAACGTCACTGAAACTTGGATCGGATCATGTTGTTGTGGCCCAAGGGGGTTCCGTCAGCGATACATACACGCTAGATTTTGAGATCAGTGAAGGGCGCCCCCTCACGGGGCTTCGCCTTGAGGCGTTGCCCCACTTGAAACTGACTGGACAAGGGCCTGGCTTTGACGCGGGTAACTTTCTCCTGACCTCGGTTCAGTCGGAACTCACGCCACCGCCAGGAAAAACGTCAACGGGGCAATTTGTGCGCCTTCGAGTGGAGTGTAAACAAAAAATTCTCTCGCTCGCCGAAGTGCAGGTTTTTCAGGGGGAGGTCAACCTCGCCCTTGAGGGGAAGGCAAGTCAAAGCAGCACGGCCTTTGACGGCCCTGCCCATGTAGCTGTTGATGGCAACACGGATGGTGACTACCACGCTGCCAAAAGCACGACGCACACGGAGACAGAGGATAACCCGTGGTGGGAACTGGATCTGGGCAAGCACTCCGCAATCGACCGCATTACCATCTGGAATCGCACCGATGGCAATGTCCAAAGCCGACTTGATGGTCTTTCGATCGATCTTCTTAATGCCGAGCGGAAAGTGATTTGGAGCCATACAATCGAGAAAGCTCCCAAGGAAAGTGATTCTTTTATACCGGACGGAGCCCGCCCGGTTTCCTTTGATGCTGCCCATGCGGATTTTTCTCAGAGTGGACATCCTGCTTCCGATCTCATCAAGTACGCTCCCGGCAAGACCAAGGGTTGGGCAGTCGCGCCCCGCACGGGCCAGGCTCATAACCTTCATTTACTTCTCTCCACCCCAGTTTACCTTGAGGCTGGGAGTCGACTTTCTGTGATGCTTGGTTTTGGTGATGGCTCCGAGAATACCAATCTTGGGCGATTTCGTTTGTCCATGACTTCGGATGAGCAGGCGACTGATCTTGCGAGGACCCCGCCGGCTATCACAAAACTTTCCAAGATACCCGAGCTTCAGCGAAGCAAGGCAGACGAGCAGCATCTTATCGATCACTACCTTTCCATTGCGCCTGATCTGGATGATGAGCGGGCGCGTTTACTTGTCGTTGATGCGGAACTTGCTGCAATCAAACCCCGCACCACGGTGCCCGTGATGCGTCGCATTGCCATTGATGAGCATCGTGAAACGCACATTCAACGCCGAGGCAACTACCTCGATCTCGGTGCCACGGTGTCGCCTGGTATTCCCGGGGTTTTTGCACAATCGCTCAAGGATCCCCCCTCGGACCGGCTGGCCATGGCGCGCTGGTTGGTGAGTCGTGAGAATCCTCTTACCGGAAGGGTGATTGTTAATCGTATGTGGGAGTCCCTGTTCGGTGTGGGACTGGTTCGAACGAGCGAGGAGTTTGGTTCCCAGGGAGATCCACCTTCCCATCCAGGTTTGCTGGACTGGTTGGCAGTGGAATTCATCGATAGCGGATGGAATTTCAAGCACATGCTAAGGTTGATGGTGACTTCCGCTACCTACCGGCAATCCTCCAGAGTGACTCCCTCCACCTGGGAGAGCGATCCTGAAAATCGCTGGTTTGCCCGTGGTCCTCGCGTCCGCCTTTCGGCGGAAACCATCAGGGATCAGGCCCTTTTTGTCAGTGGTCTTCTGAGTGAAAAAAAGTATGGTCCTTCCGTCAATCCTCCTCAACCCAAGATGGGACTCAATGCCGCCTTCGGGGGGGGGATCGACTGGAAAACCAGTGAGGGAGAAGATCGCTATCGGAAGGGTCTCTACACGACCTGGCGACGTTCCAATCCATATCCATCCATGGCGACATTTGACGCACCAAACCGTGAGGTTTGCATCCTGAAGAGGGATCGCAGTAATACCCCCCTGCAGGCTTTGGTGACACTCAACGATCCTGCATTTATCGAGGCCGCTCAGTCCTTGGCCCGTCGCATGTCGGCTGCGGCTTCCCATCCGGTGGGTAAACTGGAGCACGGATTTCGGCACTGCCTTACCCGGACCCCTTCGGAACCGGAGATCAGGCAACTGCTCAAGCTTTACACGCAGTCTTACGAAACCTATGTGGAGCGGGTTGAGGATGCGCGCCGCCTTGTGGAGAAACCGGTGGGTGCCATGACAGACGGGGCCGACCCGAGAGAACTGGCCGCTTGGACAGTGGTTGCCAATGTCCTTCTCAACCTGGACGAAACCCTCATGAAACGATAAGTTATGTCTCAGAGCAAACCCATGGACCCATCCCTTTCAATGAATCCCGCCCTTGAATATCTGCGTCACCGAACGCGCCGGCATTTCTTCAAGGAATCAGCGGCTGGAGTTGGTGCCATGGCACTCTCAGAAATGCTCTCCAGCGAACTTCAGGCTTCCTCCGTGGCCGCCATCGAAAATCCGTTGCGTCAGAAGCTCCCTCACTTTGCACCCAAGGCCAAGCAGGTTATTTATCTGCACCTTACGGGTTCGCCACCGCACCTTGATTTGTTCGATTACAAGCCGGAATTGGTGAAGCACAGTGACCAGGATTGCCCGGATGCCTTCCTGAAAGGTAAACGCTTTGCATTTACCTCCGGTGTGCCAAAGTTGATGGGGACCCCCCGCACCTTTAAACGCCATGGGCAGGGTGGTATCTGGTTGTCAGATGCCCTTCCGAATCTCCAGCAAGTGGCCGACGAATTGTGCGTGATCCGGTCCATGCACACCGACCAGTTCAACCATGCCCCGGCGGAACTGCTGGTATATACCGGCTCACCGCGCCCCGGACGTCCCTCCATGGGGTCCTGGGCAACTTACGGTCTTGGAACCGAGAATCAGAATCTGCCTGGCTTTGTTGTGCTTATCTCCAGCGGCGTTCAACCCAATGGTGGACGCAATTCTTACGGGAGTGGTTTTCTTCCCTCAGTTTACCAGGGAGTTCAATGTCGTTCCAAGGGGGATCCTGTCCTGTTTGCTTCCGACCCGGCGGGTCTTCCCAGGGCGCTCCGGCGTAAGAGCCTTGATGCATTGAATGCGCTGAACGCTCTCCAGGCGGATGAAATGGGGCATCCCGAGACACGCACTCGCATGGCTCAGTATGAGCTTGCCTTTCGGATGCAGACCTCCGTCCCGGAGGTCATGGATATTTCCAAGGAAAAACCGGATCTTCTGGAGGATTATGGTGCGGAAATAGGTGCCTCCAGTTTTGCCAACAACTGTCTGTTGGCCCGTCGTCTTGTCGAGAAGGGCATCAACTATGTACAGGTTGAGCACTCGAATTACGA
>JAAZXX010000188.1 GCA_014239995.1 Verrucomicrobiia bacterium | reverse complement strand
GGCGGTGGTGATCGATTTGCACGTAAGCAATTCGTGGTGCATTACAATGATTCAGGACTTTTGCCTTCCTTTGCTGCACTGGGTTTGCCACCTACGAAGGTAGGTGCCAACCGAACCATGGTGGTTTGTGAGGAGGGGACCCTTTTGTTGGAAGCAAATGGTGGAATCACGATTTTCAGGAATGGTAAAGTGGTGGAAAACGAGCCACTTGCCAAAGTGGCTCCTCGTCATCACTGGGAAGACTGGGCGGACACATGTCTAGGCGAAAAGAAATTCATCTGGACACCGTTCCAGATTGGTGTGCGCATCACAGAACCGGCACTGCTGGCGGTCAAGGCCACCCGTTTCCCTGGGCAGGAATTGCTTTGGAATGCTTCCAGTCACCGTTTCACCAATCATGAGCAGGCAAACAAGGAAATCCTGAAACGGGATTATCGTGATGGTTTTGCACCTCCTGTGGTGTGATTTGTGCATGTCCGATACGTCATATTAATGTGTTCAAATAAACCCTGTGATCCTATAGTCTAAAAGAAACAGCCCAGATGCGCCTATTATGAGACATACTTACTTCCAGACTGTGCATGCCCGACACCGCCACGACATTGTAGCCCAGAGGGCCTTTACGCTCATCGAACTGCTGGTTGTGATCGCAATCATCGCCATTCTGGCGGGGATGCTTCTACCAGCTCTGGGGCGTGCCAAAGACAAGGCCCAGCTCACCCTGGATCTGAACAACGTCAAGCAGGTGCTGTTGGCAAGCATCATTTATGCGGGTGATAATGAGGACTACTTGGCGCACCCTTCATGGGGAGGTAACCTCAGTGGTCCGGATAACTGGCTCTACGCCACAAAGAACAACGGACGTCTGCCTGGCAGACCTAATACGCCGGGTTCGGCAGCAGGAAAGGACGTGGATTCGGAGGCGTTTGAGAATCAGCTCGCCTTTTTCAGGATCAGCCAGTTGGGTCCATATATTTCGGACCAGAAGGTCCTATGGTGTCCCAAGGATGCTTCCACGCGTCGTCGCGGCAAACTCAAGGATCTATGGCTGCAGCGGCCCGTCAAGTTGACCTCATACTGCTGGAACGGTACCATCGGTGGCTACAACAACATCGGTAAACCATCACTCAGCAATGGCAGGACCTATAAGATGACCAACTATCGGGCCACGGATTGGCAATTGTGGGAGCAGAACGAACTTTCACCTTTCAATTTCAACGACGCCTCCAATGTACCTCCTCCCGGCAATACCGGTAACGGTATCTCCATTAGGCATGCCGGTGTGAACACGTGGTGGCAGTTGGATAATCCCAATGGGCAAAGCTCGGTAGATAACCTCCCCGGGGGAGCGGTCGTGGGTACCTTCGGTGGCAGTGCTGCGATGGAAAAATGGATAACCACCTACAAGATTATCAACAAGGATCCCATTCCGAACGAGCTCTTTAACGGGCCGGTCTATTCCCGTTGATCCGTCTGCCTTGGCACAAAATTCGGTCTGTCGTTCCTGAAGAAAAGGCATGGTGGTGGACCATGCCTTCCTGAAAAAGGGCTCCATATGCCTGCTTTCAGCGCGTCATGCTTGCAGAAGGTAGGCCGCATGTCGGGTTGGGATACCCTTCTGATTGAATTCGGACTCGAAATCCGTCTTGATGTCCATCAGGGGTTGAGGAGTCTCAGCAGGAACAAATAAAGGTTCCTCATCGAATACCTCAAGCATTTGATTATGGTAATCCTCGTGATCCGTCCTAAGATAAACCATTCCGCTTGGCTGAAGGATGCGCATGGTCTGTTGGCGGAATGACGCATTTACCAGGCGATGCTTGTGATGACGCTTTTTTGGCCATGGGTCAGGGAAGTAGAGGTGCACGGCCTGCACCGAATTGTCCACAGGAAGATATCTCATGAAATAACTGGCTTCGATGCGCAGTAGCCTGATGTTTTCCACACCTGCCTTATGCGTGTCACGATCAATTTTTCGCATCCTGCCCAGCAATCTTTCAATACCAAGGAGGTTGATCCCGGTATGTGCCTTGGCATAGCGAATCAGAAATGAACCGTCGCCGGCACCGAGTTCCAGCTCAATTGGGTTCTTGTTGTTAAATACCTCCAGCCAATTTATCCGGGTGAAATAGTCATCCGGATAAAACCGCGAGGAAAGGTGATTGGGGAGCGCCTGGATGCGGGCCATGCTAGGGGGAATGACAATGTCAGCGTTCAGCCAGGCGATTGTTTTTGTTTGTGGAGGGCGGCGGATTGAGTGTGATGTTGACCATCTCACCCGGGATACTCTTGAAATTCGAGGGTAGCTTGATTGTCATTGGAATACCCGTGCCGCCAAGCTTGAAGAGCTGAATCTTGGAAAGGGCCTCAGGCATGAGTTCGTAACTGGAGCCCAGTTGCGTCACATGACCAATGCACTGGCGAACGCGTTGTGTTCGGGACTTGATCAAGACTTTTTCTCCAAGTTCAAAGGGGACTTCTGAGCCCAAGGGGAGGTAAGCAATGACCGTGTCGGTTCCAGACTGGGTCAGGGTGACAATGGAGTCAGAGGCCCCCACTACTTCACCCATGCGCTTCTGGATGGCTGTGATCATGCCATCGGCTGGCGCTTTCACTACCCGTTCACGCTCAAGCTTGCTGATAGAGCGTTGAAGTGTGGCGCGGTCAATTTCCAGTTTGGCTTCCTCGATCTCCTGGCTGCCAAGAATCGAATGCTCAAGCGACTGGATGGCCTGTCCCAGGTCCTTGATCAGTGCCCTGCGTTCGGTAACCTCCGCCAGTACGCCTGCGTATGATTTCTGGGCGATGTCGTAGGCGCTGTCGGAAAGCAGCGAAGCAGCGTGCAATTCCTTGGCCCGCTTCCATTCATTCTCCAGGTTTTGAAGTTGAACCTCAGCCGATGCCAGGTTGACCTTCTGACTTAACAGGTCGGTCCGAAGACGTTCCTTGTTGAGCAGATTACGTTGTATGTCAAAGGCGTTGGCTGCGGAGGAGAGTTCCATCAGTTGAAGTAACCCTTTTTTAGCCAGCAGGAGATGGGTTTGATGCCCCGAGGGCCCCAGGGACTCGCCCGGGTCAAGCATGGCTATGGGTTCCCCTTTACGGACTGTTTGAAAAAGTTCGACTGAGAGGTTGGTGATGGTTCCTGAAAAGGGTGTTCGAATGTCCATGCGCCGCACTTCCACCTGTCCTACCAGTGATGGTGATCCAAGTTGGTCATCCCACAGCAATCCTACGGCAAAAAGCAGCAACACGAAGGTGATCACGGGCAGTGCACGATGCCTGAATTCCAGCCAGCGTTTCCAGGAAGGGACGGGGATATGATCTGCACTCTGCTTGTTCATAGCTCTGACTCCTCTTCAGACTTGAGTCCGGTGACCCTTAGGACTCCCTCTAGGCTTTTGAGTTCGTCCAGAAGGTCCTTCATGCGGTCTGGATTCCGAAGCAACAGGCGGTAGGACAGATCGGTGCCCGACTGGGATTGGTGGGATCTTTGACTGGCGCAGACAGAACGCAGGCAATAGCGCCCCAGGAGCGTGTCGAGTTCAGCAATTTGCGCCATATCCCGTGACCAATGCAAATTCAGGATCATGTCAAAGCGCTGGCGGGTACCGAATCCTGTCAGCCAGACATAGAGGAGGATGGCGGCAATGACAAGGCATCCAAGGGTGGCAGTCAGAAACTTATAGGTGCCGCAGGCCATACCAATCACAATGACACCCAGGATGTAGGTGGTGTCCAGGGTGTCCCTCAATATATTACGGAAACGCACAATGGCAAAAACTGCCATGAGGCCAAAGGCGTAGACAATGTTATTGGAAAGGACCATCATGACCAGTGCCACGATGACGGGCATGATCATGAGTGACTGGACGAACGTACGTGAGTAGGACAGTCCTGAATGGGTGAGCATGTATACCCAGGCCACCAGGTGCCCGCAAAGGAAGGCCAACACGAGCCCCAGAAGGGTCAGGTTCAATGGCGTGGGAGCCGTGGAAAAATCCGCATTAAGAAACCATTCCATGCGTTTAGAATGTAGCGGCAATTGCCTTCTTACGGCGTTCAATATGATCCCGTAATTCCATGGCAGGAGATCCCGGGAAATGAAGTTCCTTGTGTGTCGTGATCAAGTCAGCAACCTGGTCCTGTCCCATCAGGGTGACTCCATCCACATACTTGGCCGCTCCACATTGTGCGAGATTGAAGACTTCCACCAACTCTCTGAACCAGTTTGGAAAACGGTCAGTGAATTTCAGTTCGAGAATCACCCAATCTCCGAACACGAGGGTGGGCTTTTGCATGGTCGTGCTGAGACGTGCTTCCAGATCAGCCTCGCAACGCACATGGCGATCCATGGTGACCCTTACCGCATTGCTGTCGGAGTGTGTCCACGCTTCACGTCGATACGCCACATGGGACACCGGATGCGCTTCAAGGGCATTCACTCGTTCTGAAAATTCGAGCAAGGCATCCTGTTCGTAGGAATTCAGATTTTCCAGGCCTGGCGAGGAATCATCATCGGCGTTGCCATGCTCCAGGATTTCCCCAGAAAGCACGGCCTGGATCAGTCGACGCGGAATTCCGATGCGTTTTTTGCTGATGATGTTGTTCATCCTGCGCTTGATCTCCAGGAAGACCGGTGTTTCAGGCCGCTCATTGTAAAAACGAATCCGGAGCTTGATACGATTTTTGTCGCCGTTGATGGTGCTGCGGTAAAGAGCCATGCCCGGTGAGTCCAGGTAAAGACTGTGAACCGGATAGGAGAGGTCGCCATCAAGGGTCCCATTTTGGTCCATATCCAGATAGCAACGGACAAAATCCCGTATCTGCAAAGCGGTGTGCTCTGGTATAACGTATTTCAGTTCGTATCGTTGTTTCTGTATTGTATCCATGGTCTCCCGTCTGGTCAGATCATGTGAGTCCCACTATCTGCAATCCTCCGTAGCGAAGGCATAATGTTGTTTAATTGTAACATATTTCAATATAAAAACCACTCAGTGGATCAATGCCAGGGCATTGAGAATGTCGAATAATGCAAGGTGCCCTTTGGGGCCTCACTAAAAAACCATCTCTCTCCAAGCCCTCCATTAGCAGTGTTTGGTTGATGATTCATCATTTGCCATAAGAGCATGCTGCCTTTTAAAGCAAAATTGATGCCAGATAAAGCGGGTGTATATCATCGGCACACCAAATGCACGGTCTTGTCAGGGATTACGGATATCTGCCCCAAAGGCCAACTGGGAATGCAGGGCTCAATAAGCGTCCTGGAGAATGGCATGAAGGTCCTTCTCACTGGGATGGCGTGGGTTGAGATCCATGAGCCGTTCAATACCATGGGATTTTTTAGCAAATTCGGGCAACTGCTCCCGCGAGGCTCCCAAATCGCGGATGCGGGCTGGAATGCCCAGTGAATCCTTGAGAATTTCCACCGCATGAATGGCGAGGTCTGCAGACTTTTCAACAGAAAGGTTTGAGGTGTCACAACCCAAGAAAGTGGCAATCTCGGCAAAAGCCTGCAGACGGTTTGGGCGATTGAAGCGCATGACGTAGGGTAGCAGGAGCCAGTTACCAAGGCCATGTGAGCAATGGAGACTTACGCCCAAGGGATACTCGAGCGCGTGCACGACTGCCACGGCACCGTTGGAAAATGCCAGGCCTGCAAGTGTCGAGGCAAGTGCCATGGCTTCTCGTGCCTGCATGTTTCGGGGTTGTTTGACAGCGGTTTCCAGGTGAGTTGAGATCAGTCGGATGGCCTTTTCTGCCAATAAGTCTGCAAGTGGGTTTTTACCAGGATAAGGCAGACTGGTCTCGTCCCCAACGGTCATATCTGAGGGATACCTTGCAGTGAATGCCTCGATGGCATGAGTCAGGGCATCCATGCCGCTCTCGGCGGTCACATTTGCTGGGCAGCTCAGGGTGAGTTCTGGGTCCACGAGTGCCATGCATGGCCTGAGGTGATGGCTGAGCGTGCTCACCTTGAGCTCCTGCTTTGAATCCGTCAAGACTGCAGCATGTGAAACCTCGCTTCCGGTTCCAGAGGTCGTTGGTATGGCAATGATGGGTGTGACAGCAGAGGGCACACAGTCAAAACCGTAATAATCCGATATATTTCCCCCATGTGCATGCAGCAGGGCCGTGACCTTTGCCAAGTCCATGTTGCTGCCGCCGCCAAGACCGATCATCACGTCGGGAACAGATGCCTTTGCTACTTCGATTGCCTGGCTGGCGACCTTCAGCGAGGGCTCCGGTTCACCTTTGTCAAAAAGCGTGACTTGATCTGGAGGTATCTGCATGGACTCGAGGACTCGGTCCACGATGCCTGCCGCGACAATATTCCGGTCCGTGAGGATCATGGGCTGCATGAACCCTTGTTGCCTCATTTCCGGTCCCAGGCGTTTGAGGACCCCCGGGCCGAAAAGGAGTTTGCCGGCTGAATAAAAATCCCAATAAGTACGCACGTGTCGACGGATAAGAGGTTGGGTCCGGTGCTGGCCTACAGGTCAAGATAGAATATCTTTGACAACATGACCTGCAATGTCTGTCAGGCGGTAATCGCGACCTTGAAAGCGATACGTCAGCTTTAGATGATCGATCCCGAGCAAATGCAGCAGGGTGGCGTGTAGGTCATGCACGTGGAAAGGACGATCGACTGCACGGTAACCCAAGTCGTCCGTATTGCCATATGAGCTACCCGGTTTAATACCACCACCGGCCATGAAAAGTGAAAATCCACGTATGTGATGATCTCTGCCGCTGCCCTGTGCCATGGGGGTTCTCCCAAATTCGCCGCCCCAGATAATCAGCGTATCCTCCAGCATGCCGCGCTGTTGAAGATCGGTAATAAGGGCCGCTGTTGCCTGATCGACTTCCTTGGCTGTGGTGACCATATTACCTTTCACATTGCCATGGTGATCCCATCCCCGGTGATAGAGTTGAATGAACCTCACGTCCCTTTCGGCCAGCCTGCGGGCAAGAAGACAGTTGGATGCAAAAGATCCGTCACCCGCCTCCGCCCCGTAAAGATCGAGCATGTGCTTGGGTTACCGTGCAGTCGATCG
>JAAZXX010000187.1:6846-7059 GCA_014239995.1 Verrucomicrobiia bacterium | reverse complement strand
ACAAAGGCTCCATGCACCCGTTCCGAGTTAAACAACCAATGCCCCCCTTCCTCTTGACGATCGACCTCATCGAGGCCAACCACCTCCATGTTGTCGATGGCCCACCAACCACCCTGCCCGGCGTGCAGTATCCCGAGGGTCAGGACAAAAGAAGCAACGCCGGGGCGTTTTTGGAGCAGGACACGGACCCTTTGATTCCATGTATCCAGCTGG
>JAAZXX010000187.1:0-6836 GCA_014239995.1 Verrucomicrobiia bacterium | reverse complement strand
ATACCATCAAAAGACACGCTCAGGTTACCCGCCATGGGGGCCACAGGATGCCAGCTTGAATCAAAACGAACCTCAAACCTCTCGGCTGTGAGATGGCTGATAGGAATCGGGGGGGTGGATAGAAAACTGCTCATGGTGCCCGGGACACGAGATTCAGCGCTCCAGGCATCGGCATCGGCGACCAGAAGGGTCCCCCCGGCACGCCGGAAAAGACCCCGCCATGGATCATCCCGAAGGGTTTTCCACCAGGCCCCATCCACAAAACGCCACCCTCCCCAGCCCGGGCGACCATCAACAGCAGGCACCCCAGCGTCATTCAGGGACCAACCCGGGGGTGTTGTAAGCGACCAAACCCTGTCGTTTCCCATCCCCTCGCCTCCATGAGGCTGGAGCGTCACCGACTCAAATGGTTCGGTCAGCAGCAGTCGTTCCGCCAAGCTGAGGTGAAAAAAACAAATCAAGCAGGACAGGACCACTGACCGTATCATGGTTTGATGCAGGCGTGTCACCGTAAAAATTCCAATGTCAGGATCATGGGTTGCATGGCTGACACAGTCATCCGTGTTTTTTTGTGAGCAGAGCCGCCTTGAAAACACTCATGGTCGCTGGTCAATCTAGACCACCAGGGCAAAATTTGGAAGCCCTCATCTCACATACAGGAACCTTGACAGGCATCACAGGAAAACAAACCCGCTGGAGCCTATCTTCAATAATCTCAAAGCCAACATCAAGGCCTGTGCTCCACCGATTTGTCAGTTCTCCCGAGCCGGGTTACCCGGGCCACCGGGCTGGAAAAAATCCCGTCTTGCCCGGAATCTGCCACGGCCACCCGGGCCAAATCTTCGACGGCCACCACCAGGACCGAAACCACGACGTGGGCGTTGTGAATTCATGGAGCGCCCAGCATCCCGATCGATGGAAAATTCGATCCCGTAACGCTGTGTAACCTCCCTGCACCAACCCTCCTGATCATTGCATCCAAAATACCGTACCACCAACTCGAGGTTGCCTTGAATTCCCGAGCGATCGATCTCCACTAAAAACTCCCTCGGGTCCACATCTGATGGCACTTCAACCTTGGGCCCCTGTCCCTTGCCGGGCATGACAAGGACGCCCTCCGGAGCCTTGATCTCCCATGCGAGGGGATCGACCAGGTTGTTCCAATGCACGCCGTAAATCGGATCCAAATGAAAACCCAGCCGCATTTGGCCCTTGCCCGTGTCCAGCAATCCGGAATCCATCTCCACCCGTAATTTCACATAATGCGGCTGTGCAACTGGATGAAGGACAACGCGGGTTGCCCGCAGTCCGTTTGCCGACCTCACACGCGGCACGACACCGGAAGGTGCAGCCCGTTTCCGTATCTGTTGATCTGGAAGATCCAGGTCCGAGATGCGTGTGACCCGATCAACCTGTCCCATGCGTTCTTCCAGAACCGTTCTCAACGCCACCGGATCACTCCATTGCCGGGCCAGGACCAGTTTGCCTTCAGGATCGAATAGAAACTCGGAATTGTTGCGGGCACCAAAGGCATGTTTGATCCGGTTGTCCATTGAATCGGCAATCCAGGGGATCCCGGTTCCAAGCCTCTTCTTGGCCTCCTGCACGTGTTTCAGGCGTTCCTCGAGTGAGAATGCCTGGACATAACCGTCCCATTCCGGATGGGCCAATGATTTGTAGACGTAGAAAAAACGCACCCCCTTGGGGGCATAATCACGAAAGACCGTCTCCAAACTGGGGACGTTACGCAGGAAAGGCGGTCAGGTAAGGCAACCGAAAACGATCACGGAATAATGCCCGGTAAGTTCATTCAAGGCAAACGGGTTACCCTCAGCATCATATCCGCTGACAGCTGGCATCAGCTCGCCCGCGTTCAATGGCAAACGCCCTCGACCCTGGCCTTGGGCCGAAACCACAGCCACACAACAAGCCATCACCATCACAAATGATTTCAACCCTTGCATGCATGACTAGACGCATGCATCGATGAGGAGGTTACAAGGATCCATGTCCTCATAACCTGGATAACGGTCATTTCAGGAACCAGCAGCCTTCAAGTTGCATGACTGTGGCGTCTTGCTCTCCATTGGAAAGACGTCTCAAAGCCCAGTTTCGTTTTGACAGTGTAACGGGTGCCGTCACGAAAAAAACCATCGCAAGGGTAAACTTTACAGGGTGCTCTGGAAAACCCGAAAGAATCGTGCACCCGATGGGACCTGGGGTTCATCATGCTGAAAGGATACCACACCGGCGGAGTTGGACTCCACTTCACCCACTTCGCTCCAGTGGATCAAATCTTCAGATGCTTCAACAATGTAGCTGATGCCCGCGGCAGCCGCACTCCAGCGAATGACGACGACTCCCGTGTCGGAGTCAAAGGAAATATTGGAAATGGGTAGAGTCGTTCCTCCTCTACCATGCCCCCCTGCTCCACCTGTCGGGTTCCCCCCTTGCGCATGGGAAATGCGGGTAAGCACCCAATCCATCTCAAGGAACTGGCCATTTTCAATGTCAAACAAGTAATGAATCACCTCCTGGGGGCACGTAATGGGGGCCTTCATTTTAAGATCCGGTCTTCCATGCTCTTTCATCCAGTGGCCGAGGGCGATCGCAGCCCCGTTAGTAAATGATATGTCTGTGGGACTCGGGGTGATGGGAATCCCCACCGGCACCGGAACCGGCTTGAAGGTCAGCACGTGTCCAGGCATGGAACCCGGAGCCGCAGCTGCAAAGTTCATCCAGAAATGTTCCCCCATGATGCCATCCTCTACAGTCACGGCAATGCCGGATAGGGAAGGGACACTTGGGGTGGTGACGTCCAACAGCAGGCCGCCATATTGGTTGTCGAGAAGTTCATGGGACCAGCTCGCGACACCGCCCGTCGCGTCCGCGGAAAATGAAAAACGCCATCGACCCTGAAGCGTCCAGTTCCACGGCGTGAGCACCGTTGAATTTGGGCCTGCCTGTAGTGTGTAGGTCAAGGTACCTTCATAATCACCGGGAATCGGTTTGGCTCCTTCGTTGGCCACGGTTATCGAAAATACCGGATCAGAATGGCCACTGTATACGGATAATAATTCTGGAATATCCACGTGGGTAAATTGCTGCTGTGCGACCACTTCCGAGCCGTGTTCAGTTTGATCATCATAAGCATCATGATTCGCCTGCAGCCGTACCTTTTCTTCATCAAGAAACAGGTCAAGCAAAGTATCAATCTCAACTTTGGACACATCACATCGCCTTAATAGTTCCTTGAGTTCCTCAGATTCCGAGATGCGGTGTCTCAGCTGTCGAGCATGGACCTCGGCGAAATCAAGATGCCCCCTCTCGTGCACTTTCAAGGCCTCACTTACCTGTTCTGGTCGGTGCCATGAAAGGTCAACATTCATCGCAGCGTGCACGGTGACTTGGAGTGTTCGGGTTGCTTCGTTCCAATCAGAATCACACTGTATGGGTGTTTCCACATAGGCACTGTAATCCAGATACTCATCCTCAGGAGCCGTCTTGCGAAAATCACCCCACTCAAGGGGACAGCCAATGCACCATGGCAGGATGAGGTCTCCTTCTGCTGCATGCAGGTTTGATTTACTGAAAACCAGGATCACAAGAGAGGTTATGACCAAACATAAGCCTCGGGTATTCATGAGAGACGAGGGACCGGTTGCCTCCAGTAGTGGAATGCCTCGCAAGAGGACAAGCTGCAGCCATTGTTTCATTTTCCTGATCTCCAAGAAAATGGAAGACGCATTCACCGGGTATGTATGGGTTTCAAAAGTTTTCATAATTCACAGAACGAAAGGCTTCACTCAGAAACCATGAAGCTCATGGCGTGCCAGACGCAAAGTTGCGAATGCCTGCTTGAACACCGTCTGGTAGCTTGAGTGGATCTGTGGGTTTGATCTTCCATGTGACACTGGGAATATCACACTGACCTTGAAAATAGCTCAGTTTTGGGCTGAAGAGAAGGATCTTTATCGATAAAGTCTGAGTAATCATTGTTCCAGGATCCCGTGATCCAGCCTTTCACTCGAAAATAGAGTGGTTGGATCAAATGAATCCCAAGATCACCTGATCTCTGATGGACGATGGAATAAGAGCGCAGGCAGCGGTAAATCCAGAATGTGTCGCTTGTTCTCTGCAATTTCGGCATGAATGAAATTTTTTGTCTCTTTCTTCCACTGACATGCGTGGAAAAAGGAATCAAACAGGAATGGAAGATTTGTATTCTTTGAATCATTTCTGCACAATCGTGACATGCCCTTTCAAAAGACCATATTCATACTAGGCGTGATCTTTTCAATGCATGCTGTCCAGGCAGAGAAGTTGAAGGCATTGATCATTGACGGTCAGAACAACCACGGGATTTGGCCGAAAACGACGGTCATGATGAAGCATTACCTGGAACAATCAGGACGTTTCACCGTCCGTGTTGCGCGGACCGCCTACACATGGCAGGGGGCGGATTTGATTCCCAAGTTTCCAGTCCCACTGCCCATCCAAACCACCGCCCTGAAGGAACCCAAGGCCGACCCGGACTACGCCCCGGTTTTCAGTGATTACGATGTGGTGATTTCCAACTTTGGCTGGCGGGCCGCCCCATGGCCTGAGGCCACCCGTGCCGCTCTTGAAACCTATGTCACCGGGGGGGGAGGCCTTGTCATTATTCACGCCGCGGACAATTCCTTTGCCGAATGGCCGGCATACAACCGGATGATCGGGCTGGGCGGCTGGGGCGGTCGCAATGAATCCTCCGGGCCCTATGTCTACTACGACAAGGAGGGCAATCTGGTGCGGGATACATCCAAAGGACGCGGTGGATCCCATGGAAGACAACACGAATACCTCATCGAAACCCGAGATGCCAATCACCCCATCACCCGGGGACTGCCAAGCCAATGGCTCCACGCCAAGGATGAACTTTATGACCGACTGCGGGGTCCCGCCGAGAACATGAAGGTGCTGGCAACGGCCTTCTCGGACAAGGATACCGGTGGCACCGGTCGCCACGAACCCATGCTGATGACCATTGACTACGGACAGGGACGCGTCTACCACACCCCCATGGGGCACGCAGATGTCGCCATGGAATGTGTCGGTTTCATCACCACGCTTCTGCGGGGAACGGAGTGGGCCGCTACTGGGAAGGTCACCTTGAACCAGGTTCCTGATGACTTTCCAAGCGCCACTGAGACGCGCCGCCGAAGCTTTGATTGAAGGATATTGCAGTGGTGCAGAACGACAAAAAAGCCCGGCAATGCCGGGCTTTTTTGTGACTCAAGCATTTCCGGGAATCCGATCCCAGGACACCGTTCAAATCTCAGGCAAAGAGGCTGGTCACGGCCTTGGACTTGACCAGCTCACGAGGCTGGTTCAGGTGATTGTAGACAATCGTCTCGGGATCGATACCAAAGCTGTGATAAATGGAAGCCAACAGTTCCCCCGGATGAACCGGGTCCACCAGCGGGGCCGACCCGGTCTTGTCGGATTCGCCGTGGACATAACCCCTCTTAACCCCACCACCCGCCACGCAGGCGGTATAACAATAGGGCCAATGATCACGCCCGTCATCACTGTTGCTGTTCCCGGAGGTACTCACCCCTCGCTGTGGACTGCGTCCAAATTCTCCAACCGCCACCACCAGGGTTTCATCCAGCATGCCACGCTGGTCCAGGTCGGCAATCAAGGCCGAAAGGCCTCCATCCAGCATCGGAGCAGACTGGTTCTTCATACGCTGACTGAGGTTGACATGGACATCCCAGGAATGGTTGTCCGAGTTGGCCACCTTGGGCCATATCACCTCGACCACCCTTGTTCCGGCTTCCACCAGTCGGCGTGCCAGCAGACAACTCTGCCCGAAGGTATTGCGCCCGTACCAATCCCGAACCGGGATCGGTTCCTGTTCCAGGTCGAAGGCATCCCGCGTCTTACCTGAAACAATAAGGTTCAAGGCCCGGCTGTAATAGTCATTCAGGTTATAGCTCGCCACGGCCTTCTCGATCTCGGGCATGGCGGCGTTGACAGAATCACGCAGTTGAGCGCGACGTTGAAGTCGAAGCGCAAACACGTCAGGACGCATTTCCAAATCATCCACCTTGACGTTGCTCATCTTCTTCATGTTCATGTCATCCCCCTCCGGATAGAGATAATAGGGATCATACCCCTTGCCCAGGAACCCGGCGGTGCCGCCTTTCCCCACCACATTGCTTTCCTGAAGCGGACGTGGCAGCATCACAAACGGCAACACAGGCTCGGAAGAAGGTTTCAAACGGATGATATTGGACCCGAAATTAGGGAAATCCTTCGGACTGGGCGGCTCGAGTTGCCCCGAGGGACTGACCTTGTCGGTGGTATAACCGGTCATCATCTGGTAAATCGCTGCCGTGTGGTTGAACAAGCCGTTGGGCGTGTAACTCATCGAACGGATCATGGTCATCTTATCGTTGACCTTCGCCAGCTTGGGCAGCACCTCCGTGAAATGAATGCCTGGAATCCTTGTTCGAATGGGCTTGAAGACGCTGCGAACATTGTCTGGTACGTGTTCCTTGGGATCCCAGAGGTCCAGGTGACTGGGTCCCCCCTGGAGATAGACCATGATAATACTCTTGGCACGTCCCCAGCCAGGACCACCACCCCCATGTGAAGCACTGGAATCTGCCTGCATCTTGAGCATGGATCCAAGCGACAGGCCTAGGAGACCTGAGCCGCCGACTTTAAGTAAATCACGGCGGGTGTATTGCATACCGCCGTCGCACAGATCGCTGTTGAAACCTCCTGGAATGTTTATCATGGCGCGTGTCGTTTAATAGGGTTTGTATTTCTAATGATTGAATAAAAAG
>JAAZXX010000186.1 GCA_014239995.1 Verrucomicrobiia bacterium | reverse complement strand
TCCAGCCAGGCCAAACGATAGGGCTCAAGCATGCGAACCATTTTCTTTGCGTACAGAAAGTCCCATCCCATATAGGCATCGGCCATGATTTCAATGTCATCACCCACCGCCTCGCGCACGTTGGCGATGTGTGTCTCGTTGGCTTTCATTCCTTTCACGCCGGCACCTGGACCGCAGGGAAACCGCATCTTCATTGCCTTGTAACCCTGCGCGACATAGGCCTTGGCCTCGGCGGCTACTTTATCATGGCCAACGGGATGAAGAGCGGAGGCATAGACCGGGATCTCCTCACGCACGGGACCACCGAGCAAGGCATACACCGGTTTACCCGCCTTTTGACCAGCAATGTCCCAGAGGGCGATATCGATGGCACTGATGGCGTGGAGGGCAACCCCCTTGCGCCCATATGGAAGGGAGGCACGAAACAAGCGATCCCAAAGGCCCTCAATTTCGCCGGCATCCTGCCCGACAAGCAGGTGCCGAAGGTGGGCATGAATCAAAGGGCCGATGATGTTGCATCCATCTTCGCACCAACCCGTCCCGATCACGCCGTCCTCGGTTTCAATTTCAACCACAGCCATGCCAGAATCCCAGAACCAGGAACCTCGTGTTTCCTGAAACTCCGGATAAATATCCAGGGGTGTGACCAGGGGCAATGACTTCTCGCGTTCAGCGAGGTGCCCCCAGATGGAACGATTGGCATGCTTGATGGTAACTGCTTTAATGGTGCTCATGGTAGACGCTTTCCTGGCCAGGGGCCGTTTCCTTGGGTCGTGACAACTTCTTTTCGGGCTGTATTGGCTAACATTTCATGCTGGTGCAGTGCAACTTTGCGTTATCTCGGGAATCAACGGTCCACCCTCGGGAGCAGATCTGTAGAGCAACCCGGTTCCTGCGGCAGCTGATAGGCTCCATTCTGGACATTGGCAGGGAACATGAAATGTTTTCTCAGGTGAGGGATGTACTCCAGGAAAAGCTTTTCATGTCCCAGCGCAATATGATTAAAAAAAACGAGATGATGGTGCATCTGCCCCATGTCTCCGACATGCGGAATGACTTTGACGGGGTATTTTGTGGCTAGCAGGGACACCGCCAGGTATTCACTGATGCCGGCCAGCCTGGTGCAGTCAGCCTGAACGATGCCCACGGCACCCGCTTGAAGAAAGTTTTTCCACATGACGCGGTTGCTGACCGCCTCCCCAACCGCAACAGGCACCGGAGAGATGGCTCGGGCAATCGCCTGATGCGCAAGGATATCATCCGGCTGGGTGGGCTCCTCAACCCAGTAAGGCTGCATGGAAGCCAATTGCCGGCAGACATCCAGCGCCTTGGGCAAGGACCATGCCTGATTGGCATCCACCATGATACGGACGCCATCTCCCACCGCCTCGCGCACCTTCTGCACCCGTCTAACATCCCGTTCCGGCTGGGGGGATCCAACCTTGAGTTTCATGGCGGTAAATCCGAGATCCAGGGCCCGCCGCGCATTCTCCATGATACGCTCATCGCTGTAGGCAAACCAACCGACGGATGTGTCATAACCGGGATATCCTTCCTTGAGGATGTGTTCCCTCTCTGAACGTGTTGACCATTTTCCCTTGAGAATCGAAAGGGCATCATCTGCGGTCAACACTTCATCAAGGTAACTGAAGTCGATCAATCGCGTGAGCGCCTCCGGGCTCAGGTCCAGGAGTAATTTCCAAAGAGGAACACCACGCGACTTTGCCCAAAGATCAAAACAGGCATTGGTGATGGAAGCCAGTGCCAGGTGAATGACGCCCTTGTGGGGACCCAGCCACCGTATCTGGTGATGCTCTGCCATGGCACGATGCACTGTCCCAAAATCAGCCATCAACTCCTCGATTTCCTGACCCGCAAGCGGCTCAGCCAACAACTCAATGGCAGTCCGCACAAGATTCGTGCCCCCACCCAGCGTGTAAGAAATACCGGTGCCCGAGTGTTTCCTGTCGGCAGTGACAAGCTGAGTAACCGCATATCCGTATTGTGGATCCGAATGGACAGCGTCAGTACCGGCTCCGTCAGGGAGTTCAAACCTGCGATCATCCGCTTGAATCTGGGAGATTACATCGGGCATGCAAGCAGTGTGTCTTCAACGAAGAATGCGACAAGTATAATCCGGAGAAAAAAGAACTCTAAGACCCCCTGGAAAAATCGGTCGTTTGCATGCCCCTTCAATCTCCCTTGCATCAGGAACTGAGAGGATAGTGGAATGGTTCAATCTATCAGGTCGATAAAACATGACTTGCAAGCGCAGGTCATGCATCCGCACATGTGTTCAAAATGCTGACCGGACAGAAAACAGGATAAAAAGGGTATTGGCTTGGACACCTTTTTCATTCACGCAAGCATCAGGGAAAAACCCTCCTGTCTCATGTTGCAGGTGTGAATCTGAAGTTTTAACTTTGGAGCGATATCCTGTCAAATGGGTCAGGTTGATGCAAAAAAGTCCAATTTGGTTCAAGGGGAGACTCTTTGCTTGTCGCACATGAACACACCAGAAAGGTTATGTCTTTTTGTGCAAAGGTAAGTCCAGCTGGGTGGGGCCCCATGCTCACTTTGGCAACAGGGTCTACCTCATGAGAAGAACCACCTCTGAGTGGGGCTTGATATGTTCACTTGGATGATTCATGCCTGGCACAAATCAATTCCGTCCATGTATCCCTAGATGCATCCAGGCGAATTACCACAGAAATTTTCCTCAAAAAGTTCTGAAAACTTCTTGCGTTGGGTTCAAAAAAATCATCCGGATAATATGATGTTCTGGGAGTAAAAATGGCAACTGACCTACACAGGTCAGTTGCCATTTCACTGGTGGAACTGAAGTGGAAATTCACCTCAGAAATTAAATTCTACCCCTCCATTAAAGAATCTTGGTAATCCTGGACGAGGCCCGTGAGGATGCCTGGAAGCCACGTATTCTTTATCAAACAAATTTCGAATACCACCAAAGATGGTTGCATTTTCATTTAATTGATAGCGTATGGAAAGATCTGCGACCAAGTAGCTGTCCGTGGTTCCCACCCTTGCGTCAGGCGTTCCGTCAGCCCTGACACCGGATCTATTATTACTGGCGCTTGTAAACGTCTCGGGGATATAGGTTAAACCGGCATATGCACCCACTTTCCCAAATTCCAGCCCCGCTTGGAGGTTGACCTGATAATTCGGAATGTAGGGCACTTCTGCACCGTCTCGACCACCTTCAAACAGAGACTCAGCGTCCGTGTTTCTGGAATTTCCATCCAGTGTGGCGTCTGTGATGGTCAATCCTAAACGCACAGGTGTGCGAACGGACCACCCGGATGCTTTACCGTGATCATATCCCAGAGCCAACTCCAAACCCATGGAATCAATATCCCCAACATTCTCTGTTGTCGCTGATCCGCCTCCACCAATATTGCCTCCGACGATCAAATCGTTGAAATCTGTCCTGAAGGCAGTAGCTTCGACAGACAAACCCCGTTCTGGATTATAATACCGCGTTCCAAGCTCGTAGCTCCATGAGGTTTCTTCTTCCAGCTTGCTGCGAATTGATGACCTTGGACCGGGCATGGAAAAACCACGATGAACACCAAAAAATGTATTCCAATCTTGGCTAAGTTCGTATCCAAAACTTACACCACCGGCAACTGCATCTACACTTCCATTACCTGAGTTCGGGCTACCACCGCCATCGCGGCGACGCTGATCCTGGTTGTAATCTTGATCAACGGTTTCAAACCTCAGCCCGGGTGTGATCGACCACCGGTCCCACTTAATCTGATCTTGGGTATAGACAGCCAACGCTGTTGATTGTTGAACTCTATCTCCAGCTGCTCCTTTAACGCCTTCTTGGGCATCTGTGATCGTCCCATTTTCAGCTTGATCGTATTGGACATCCCACTGGAAGCGGTCAATTTCGTCGAAATGCAGGCGAGCACCGGTTTCCCATTCGTGTTCCGCATTACCTGATTCAAACGATTTGGTTACAGCAGTTTGAATACCATACAACTGATAATCTCTCGAGTTGTTTCTTAAGCGAAAGCTTCCAGCAGCCTCGCCTTTCAAGATGGCCAACCCTCCACCAGGAGAGGTGTCCAGAAGAGCTTGAGAGAGGCCCATTTTGGCTGGAGATCTCAGGTCCTTCAGTTTGGCCCAATTCCTACTGAAGTTTTGAAGGTATGCTGTGGTTGCAATTCGCAAGGTCGGGCTAGGCTCTACGATGTGACGCAAGGAAAGCTGTTCCTGGTCTGTTTGAATATTATCAAACCTCGAAGCGGCATATCTCCTGAAAGGATTGGATTTGAAGTCAGCTTGCGATAATCCAAGGTACGTTTCATTGGCATCCAGGCTTGAGTAGCCATATTTCAACTCAAGCCTGTTGTAGTTAGCTGTATCAGGTTCCCAAAACAACTTCACCATGGGCTCAACCCGAGTAAAACCGGTATCATCTGTATCGGAAAAGTCAGGTGTAGCGTCAATGGTCTTGAACCCGTCAAATCCATGATAAAAGCCTTCAACCAAGTATCCAACGCGTCCTCCTCTACTGAGTTCTTGATTATCACCGTGCCAGAAATGCCCGATCATTTCGTTGTACGACCCGTAGGAAAGCTTTAGAAATGTTTCCTGATTAGCTGGTATGGGGGTAGAAAGGTAATTGACAACACCGCCTGTAATATGTGGACCGTATTTGATTTGGCTGCTGCCCTTTAATATTTCTAAACCGCTCATACGCCCTACATTTGGAATATAGTAGGCCGAAGGTGCGGAATAGGGAGCGGGGGCAGTTAAAATCCCATCTTCCATGACGGTAACAGCCTTGCTTCTTTCGGTTGTCACTCCGCGAACACTGATGTTCGGGAACAGACCCATCCCGTCTTCCTCCCTCACATAAACGCCAGGTACTTGGCGAAGAACTCGGTTAACATCGACGTTTATTTGCTTCTTCAGATCTTCCTTCCCAATGAACACTCCCGATGCTGGAAGGGTTTGTTCTGCAGCATCAGACCCAATCAAAGACACCCCAGGTAATAGAACTGGCTTTTCTTCTTTGCTCTGTCCAGAGATCGTTGACTCCTGAGCATGGAGGAAGGTTGAAAAGAGCAACCCCATGCAAACAGCCGGTAGAAACGTTGAATGCTTGTTGGCTCTTGATGGGTTTTCATTGGTAAGGACCCCTTTTTGTGAGGTTGAAATATGTTTCATTTTTTTATTTACAGACACACGTTGAGAATGAGACACAATCTCATGTTGTTTCGCGACTGCACTGCGGGCAGCTATTTGATACTGAGACTCAATCTCATTTACAAGGGCAGAAGTCAATTTATTTATGATATTTTTTTGTTACCTGGACCTTTTCAAACGTCTCCCTTTTGAGATCGAAGATGCCGCCATGTCTTTTTGTAAACGAAGACAAAGGATGACTGCTACCATTGCCTTCATCATCTTCAATGTCATCACTACCAACGGAGACCCGCAACTGTCTGAGGCGCGCTCAGCCGTGTCACAGTGGGTCGAAGTGGAGAAAACCATTTCCGATGAAACCCTGGCCTGGGAAGAAAAAAAACAATTACTAGAAAGAATGGCAGCGGTCGCCGAGGCGGAAATTGCCATGATGAAAGATCAATTAAAGGAGATAAAAGACACCGCGGATATGGGCAAAGCGCGGCGCGCTGAACTGGTGAAACAAGAAGGTGTTAATGCCGGATTGTCGGCTAAAATCAAAGTCTCACTGCTCAAGCTCGAACCTCAACTGCGAACACTTCTGCCCCGAATTCCGAAACCTCTAGCCGAGAAACTGCGACCTTTGATGGAACGTCTCCCCAAGAATCCAGAGGAGTCCTCGATCGACATTTCAGCTCGCATGCAGTCCGTTATCGGAATCATTACTGAAATACAGCGATTTGACCGATTGGTTACAACCGGTGAGGAACTACTGACTTTTCCAAGCGGTAAAACACGTGAGATCTACACTATTCACTTTGGGTTGGGTGCATCTTACTTCGTGACTTCAGACGGAACTGCAGGTGGAATCGGCGTCAACACGGCTGAAAGCTGGGCGTGGAAATCCAAACAAGAACTCGCAGCTTCGATCAAAAGCGCCATCTCCTTGGCGAATGGTAATTTCATGGAACCCGGTTTTCTTTACTTACCAGTGACCACTGAGCAAACTCAGCAATAAGTCCAGTGAAACGAATTACAATGAATCACATTCCCAAGAGTCTTTGTTTCATCGCATACTTCTGCACACTGACCTGTAGCTGGGCCCAGTCGATTGATCATCTTTCCAAATTACAACAAACTCGCCTGGAGGCCGCTACAGAGAGGTTGAAAGCACTGCGCCAGGACATTCGAGATCAGCAAATCCCACTCGGCAAGGCCTTGACGGATCTTCAGAAGGAAGCCGATTCCCTTAGACGCCAGATAGATGAGCACAGGCAGTTGCGCGACAGCAACGGTCTGCGTTTGAACCAACTTGAATCACAGGTCCTGGCTGAAGGAAAAAAACTGAATTATATCACCACCACCCTGTTCAACGAATTTGAATCCTCATTCAAGGCTGTACTTTCACCCGGCGAAACAGCAACGTTTGGAGCAGACCTTCGCCAATTGGACCTGCTTCTCGAGAGAAGCAATGCCCCCGAGGAAGAAAAGCTTTCCGCTTCGCTGAGTGCCCTGCATAGCTCTGTTGATCGAATTGGAAACCTGGTTGGAGGGAAACGGTATCCAGGCACGGCGTTGGATCCTGAAGGCACTCAACTTTCGGGGAGTTTTCTACAGATTGGGCCTATCCTCTATTTTGTTTCCTCTTCAAATGAAATGGTTGGGTGGGTAATTGAAACCAAATCACTCCATCCCAAGGTGCAGCCGCTTGATTCGCCCGAAGCAGAAGCCATACGAGACCTGGAAAAAGCCGGCAAGGGACTGGTTCCAATTGACCCAACATTGGGGGATGCGGTGGCAATTGCAAAAACAAGGGATTCGTGGCAGGAACATCTGAGAAAAGGAGGCATATGGGTCGTTCCAATCATCGGTTTCGCAATCCTTTCCATGGTGATCGCTA
>JAAZXX010000185.1 GCA_014239995.1 Verrucomicrobiia bacterium | reverse complement strand
ACATGAAGGATGATCCGCTTTCTGATGAAACAAGGTCAACTGAGCATTTGAACCAGGATCCGCACGCGTAATTCCTGCCGAGCCAATCATCAAATGGAAGCTCTTCAAAGCATCATCAACGGAACCACTGAGCGTTCCGACGGGCAGCACACGGCCCTGATAAGCTTCGCGGTTTACATGCTCTTTGTCTTTGCCCTGGCTTGGCTGGCAGGACGCATCCGAAGCAAAAAGGAGTTTGTCAGTGAGTATTTCCTGGGGAGCCGCGGACTGGGCATGTGGGCCTTTGCCCTGACCTTTGCTGCGACCAATGCCTCCGGGGGAAGTTTCATGGGATTCCCTGCACTCATCTACACGCACGGCTGGGTGCTTGCACTCTGGATTGCAAGTTACATGGTCGTTCCCCTTGTCACCACCGGACTCCTTGCAAAGCGACTCAACCAAGTTGCCAGGAAGGCCAATGCAGTCACCGTTCCGGACATTCTCAGGGCTCGATTTGGGAGCCCGGCCGTAGGCCTTGTGGCAACTGCCCTCCTGACATTCTTCATGTTTTTTTACTTGCTGGCCCAGTTCAAGGCAGGCAGCCAGATTCTGGCAACACTGCTCCAGGATGTTGAAGTATTTCAATCATGGGTGGGTTGGGTAGCGACCTGGAAAGACCAGCTTGCACTGACACGATCCAGCGATCCCGATTATCTCCTGTGTCTCATTTTTTTTGCTGGAACCGTCATTCTCTACACCACCTACGGAGGATTCAGAGCGGTGGTATGGACCGACGTCATGCAGGGTTTAGTCATGGTCATCGGCATCATCGTCATGCTTGTTCTGGTATTGAATCAAGTGGGGGGGCTTGACAAGGCAACACAACAACTTTCAGAAATGAAACCTCCACAAATGGGGACGATCCACATCCGCTGGAACCAAGCACTGGACCGGGATCTTAGCATCAAAAAAGGCACATGGATGCATACCCGTGATGGGCGCATTGTTCGACTTGCTGAGCAAGCCATATGCACTGCAAACGAAGAAGAGTCTGAAAGCCTGAGTGTGCTGATTCAGCCTGATCCACCACCGGAAGTCATGGAAAAAGCGATCGATCTGTCGCAATGGGCAAGTGTGGAAATCCATTCCCTCATTCCGTATGCAAGTGGAAACGGTCAAAAGGGTGCCTACGTGAAAGCTCCCGGTCCGCACAAGGACAATGAGCTGGGGTTTCTATCGATGGGCATGGCTTTCAGTTTCTTCGTGTTTTGGGCTTTTGGTGGAGCAGGGCAGCCCAGCAACATGGTACGCCAGATGGCATTCACCGACAGCCGAGTTCTCAAGCGTTCGATCATCGTCGTTTCCCTTTACTACACGGCCATTTATTTCCCACTGATCATCATTTTTTGCTGCGCGCGCGTCATGCTCCCCGGTATGGAGATTGACCCGGACCGCATCATGCCTGAAATGGCGCGCACCCTCTCCATCAATGCCGGGATGCCATGGCTTACTGGTCTGATCGTCGCGGCACCCTTTGCGGCGGTCATGAGCAGTGTTGACAGCTTTTTATTGATGGTGTCATCGGGCGTGGTGCGTGACGTCTACCAGCATCATGTCAATCCATCGGCCAGCGAAAAAAAGATCAAGTGGCTTACCTACGTCGTCACAACCTTCATCGGATTTGCAGCGGTACTGGCCGTACTCAACCCGCCCCAATACCTCCAGAACCTCATCGTGTTTGCCACGGGCGGCTTGGCCGGATGTTTCCTGGTTCCAATCGCCCTGGCCCTCTACTGGCCGGGGATCACGCGTGCAGGTATCATCGCCGGAATGCTCAGCGGTTGTGGTACGCACCTATGTCTGTACCTGCTGGGCTGGATCATCCATCACAAATTCACCGTCTATTCTTTCCTTGGCATGCAACCGTTTTTTTGGGACATCCTCGGATCCCTGATCTTTACCGTGACCGTTTCTTTCATGACCCGCCCACTGGATCTCCCCCTGGTCGAACGTTTTTTCGGGAAACAATCATAAGAAGCATCCGAGAAGATCATGCCGTTGGCTTGTCCAAGGCCAATAGGAAACCTGTTTCAATCCGGGTGGAGAATATCCTTGGAAAAACCTTTCAGATGGAAGCACACCGACTCCCTCGGAATGGACCGCATCCTTGATTTGGATGTACCGGACAAACTATTCCAGGGCCCAATCCGGTGTCCCGAACCAGTCATGCATCTCCTTGATAAAAGGGGCCACAATCGCATCAGGTTCAACAATATGACCACGATCGCCGGTTTCCGGGCCCCATGCATCGAGAGCCGCACGCATGCGGTGCAGCATCGCACGATGCGCCGGTTTTTTTGAGGCAACAAGGTTCCGTATCTCATGGGGATCGGACTGGGTATCAAAAAGCATTTCATCGGGGAACGGCTTCATGAGTTCAAGGGCCGGGCCCGAGAGTTTCCCCTGGGCCTTGAGCTGACGCATCAGAGGTTTTACAAGAAAGCATTTTTCCTTGTAGCGATTCAGGGTCTCAAATCCGGCCCCAGGAGTATGGTTACGAATATAGTGGTAGCGCTCGTCGTGAACAGAACGCATCCGAATGACCGTTTCATCAATGCGATCTCTGGCCGCAAATGCGAATGATCGGGGAGGATCTGCGTCCTTGCCGAGAAAGACCCTGCTTTGCATTCCAAGGGGCCGTTGAATACCCGCGATGGAAAGGGTGGTGGCTGTAAGGTCGAGAAGGCTGACCACACGATGACTGACACTTCCGGGCCTTTCAGTTTCAGCCAATACAGGAACATTACTTGCGTCCTTTACAATGAGAGGAACTCTAAGTCCCTGGTCAAATGGCCAGTGGATTCCCCTGGCCGTCAAGCGCCCATTGTCCGCAAAGAAAACAACGACGGTATTTTCCTCCAAGCCATCCTGTCGCAGGCGAGCTAGGATTTTCCCCACTCGTATATCGGCACCACTGATCGAATTGAGGTAGCGAGCCCACTCCCTTTTGACAATGGGATGGTCAGGGTAATAGGGTGGCGGGAGAACATTTTCCTCGTTGGCAATGCGTGGATGCCACTCCTCACCTACCCAGCGTACCCGTTTTTTTTGTGCAGACTTGCGGTCATAGATGTCATACTCCGCTTCAGGCAGGTTGATTTGGGCAAAAAAAGGCTCTCGCTCCTTGAGCTCATCCCATTGGGAAGTGTCGTAAAGGCGTCCCTCGTTCACAAAGTTGAGATCAAGTTTGCCAGTGCCTATTTCCTCGTCACCCAGATGTGTGATATTCGCGGTAAAATAGCCCTCTTCCTTGAGCCGGTGCGTCAGGGGACGCACCCCAGCAGGCAGCCTGAAAGCATCACGGCGATGTGAACGCATGTGGTGCGTATCCGTGGTGGTTTGATACATGCCCAGCATGAAGCAGGATCGACTGGGCGCACAGACAGGAGAGGTTGAAAACGTGTTGGTATAACGGATTCCCTCAGCAGCCAGGCCATCCAGATTCGGCGTGGCCACGTTGGCTTGACCGTAGCAAGCCAGGTCATTGGAAAAATTTTCACCAACAATCCAAAGGATATTCGCTTGCTGCCTCTCCTGAGCTATCCCGATGATTTCAGTGACTGCCAGTGATATCAAAAAGATGACCCTATGAACAAAAAGACAGTCCTGGATTTTCATTTTACCAGTCTACCTGAGCTTCGAGACGAAAACGAAGCAATTTCGAGCGATACGGGGCCATCCCTGCAAGGTTGTGCCATTCGTGGGGGTCCTTGGCAATATGATATAGCTCCTCTTCACCGTCCGCATATTGAATGTAACGCCATGCATGTCCGCTGATGGCAATGTTCCCCCGATCAAACATGGTCATCACTTGACGTTTTGTCCTGATACCTGGATCACGAACCAGGGGCAGCAAGGACTTTCCGGCAAGCTCCTCCCTTGGTGGAACACGACATAGATCGAGGATGGTTGGATACAAATCCAACAGACTGACCGGGGAATCACAGGATTGATTTCGCACAGCCAAACGATCCTCCAGAGGAGGAACGATGATGAGGGGCACACGCGTGGCGGCACGCCACCCGGTCCATTTCCCCCAATGCTGCTTCTCACCAAGATGCCAGCCGTGATCTCCCCAAAGTACAATCCACGTGTTGTGGGCATGCGAGGACTGTTCAAGGTGTTGCAGTAACCGCCCAATTTGACGATCCACAAAAGTGACACATGCCAAGTAGGCACGCACGGCTTGTCGCCACTGACCCGAAACTTTCACAATTCGATGAGAACCGGCTGTGATGGGCTCAAGTGCCCATTTCCGTGCCGTCGGCCCCAGGTCATGCAGATCATTGGCAAGAGTGGTGGGAAGTTGAATATCCTTGACTGGCGGGTAAACGGCAAAATCCTGGCCAGGGGCAAAAAGAGGGATATGTGGTCGATAGTATCCTACGCCAAGAAAAAACGGCTTCTCCTGAGGGAGGGTCAACTGGGACATTGCCCAATCGGTAATGCGCACATCGCCCATGGCCGAGTCTTCCACTTCAAACGCACCCCAATCAAAGGACTCTCCAGAGATTTTTTCCGGGTTACGTTCACTGGGCAAACCATTGATTGGCAGCATATAATCATGGCCTCCCGGTCCGTTACTAACCAAATGGCGTGGGGCTTGACTCCCCTTGGATGGAAGCTCCTCTTCCGTGTAATTTACCTGCTGGCGCGTGAATGGACTCCATCGCTGTTCCGTTTGATATCCGCTCTGGAAAAACTCCGTACCACCACCGTGGAACAGTTTCCCGGTCCCAAGGGTCGCATACCCATGTTGAGCGAGGTAGTGCGGTAGCAGACTCCCCTCGGGCAAGTCCTTGATGATATCAGGGCTCTGGTTGGACCATGCCCCGGTCTGCTGGGGAAGTTGGCCTGAAAAAACAGCCGAACGTGATGGTCGGCAAGCAGGAGCGACACAATGGGCATTGGTAAAAAGAATACCTCTTTGCGCCAACCGATCCAGGTGCGGCGTGATGGCCTGCGGATGCCCACCAAGACATCCGATCCAGTCATTCAGATCATCCACCGCGATGAAAATTACATTGGGAGAAGCGACGGTCTGAAGGCTCATGACCAAAGCAAGCGCAAGCGCCAACTGGTCACTGACTCTCAAAAAACGGAACTGCCAGCGGGAGGATTTCATTACCGTAAAGAAAAAGAACAACGAACCCATCCAACGCCGGCAGGATGTGCTGCAGAGATATGTTGGAGATAAGCCAAGGGATCAACATAAATGACCCGACAGGCTTCATCAAGCACCCAGTCAAGAATCCAAAAATCAATTTACCCGACCCAATCGCCTTTTTCGTTGGACACATAAGATCGAGTTCCAAGGCATGTAACAAATCAGCGACAAGATCGGAAACCGGAGATCTCGCAGCATGAAATTTGATGAAACCCCGGTTTGATTCTGAGTTTGCACATCCCGGCACGGCACGATAGGTTCGGAGGGTCGCCATCACCGATGGTGTCCAATCCGTGTGCCATGAATATTATCAAAAAACTTTATATGCCCTGGACGGCCTGGTTTGGTATGGAGCTGCTTGCATGCACGCTGCTCACGGGCGCTGAGCTTGAAAAGGAATCCATCCAAGCCCATTGGTTGTTCGCCTCACACCGACAGCAGGGCCAAAAAATGATACCAATCGTGGGTGGACCACGCCCCATATTTCGAGGACACGTTAAATTTGTCAATGATCCGATGCCTCCGCGTGTCGAGTTGGACAACAAGGGAGGGAGACTTGTACTCTCGGAAACACTGAAGGATGCCAACCTGCCCGCACAGTCCTTTGCGATTGAAAGCTGGGTTCGGATCGATGAGAAGGCCCCTTGGGGGGGAATCATTGGAGCCGTTCAGGAGGATACAGAAGCAAGCGGTGGTTGGATACTGACCCAACGACAGGATCGCTTTTGTTTCGGTCTCGCCACAGAGGAAGGCTCAGGGCTGACCTACATTGA
Source organism: Verrucomicrobiia bacterium (assembly GCA_014239995.1). Taxonomy (GTDB): domain Bacteria; phylum Verrucomicrobiota; class Verrucomicrobiia; order Limisphaerales; family AAA164-E04; genus AAA164-E04. The sequence goes on along the minus strand of JAAZXX010000185.1, from coordinate 1,091 downwards.
CAGCACCTCGCGGATCACACTGGGCAAATGGCACCATGTAGTTGCCCAGTATGATGGTTCCAAAATGGAACTATGGGTCGATGGCATCCTCTCGGCTAAATCGGGTGAGCAACAGGGCAAGATCCGCTACCCAAAGGAAATCGTCTATGAAATCGGGGCCTACCACAACAAGGATCATCATCACCCCATGACGGGAGCCATCCACGAAATATATGTCTTGAAGCAACCCTTGACGCCGCCCTTGATCCAGAGCCGATATTCGGACAAAAGGGACTACTTCCCACGCCAGGGGCCTGAACCCTCCATCATGTCAATCTCGTATGGCCCTTTTGTGGACTGGCTCCAAGAGGGTAAGGCCCGCATCTCATGGGAAGTGGATGTCGCCATGCCAACTCAGCTGGACCTGATGGGCCCAGAAGGTGAATTCCGCCAATTCAAACTTCCCCAGGTGTCCGGAAAGCATGCTGTTGTCTTTGATAATCTACAACGTGATGGGGAATACAAATTCCGGATTCACGGTCCTGATCACGGAAAACAAACCCAATTCAGCAGGCTCTATGAATTCGACACCTCATTTTACTACGCGCCAGTGGCTGCTGCAGAACCGGAAAAAAATGCAGGACTGCCCCCATCACTCGCAGAGATCGAGCCGGACATCGCAAGTCTGCTCAATACAACTGGCCGGGAAATGGGTTATGCCCTGTTGTTGGGAGCGTCCAAGGAACAGAGGCAGGTGGCGCACGCCTTGGCACGCTTGAGCGGCTACAAGATCATCCTTGTCGATCCCTCCAATGCAAGGGTGCAGGAAGCACGATCCGAGCTCGATGAAGCAGGAGTTTATGGTGAACGTGTTTCTGTACACGAGGCGGACTTCAAATCACTTCCCTACGGGCCGTTTTTTGCAAATCTGGTTTTCGTGACGGACAAAGACATCCTTACATCTACAGACGAAGGGGGGCTGAAGTGGGTCACACGCATGCTGCGACCGGCCGGTGGAGCCTTGTGCATTGCCTTGGCAAAAGAAACGCCTGAAGACCATATCGAGCACCTATCCAGTCCCCTTGATGACCTCCAGTGGAGCACACAAAAGG
>JAAZXX010000184.1 GCA_014239995.1 Verrucomicrobiia bacterium | reverse complement strand
GTATTGCACGCTGATGACACGAGTCCATCCATCCATGGCCTGTTTTTGCAGGTCCTTGTTTCCCTCAATGTAAGCCCTCACTTCGTCGAGAATTTGATCCACCTGCTCAGGACGGTTGGTGCGCTGAATGTAACGCCTGAGCAACGCTATCAATTGTGTGTCTTTTGGCGCCGCACCGGGTAATTTTTGCTGATCTGAGTTTTCAGTCTTACGTTTTATTTCCTTTCCTCTGCCCCGCATGCCACGACGTGTCATGCGCTCCTGATCGATGAAGGAATGCATGTCGGGTATTTTTTCGAGGCCTATCAATGCGGCCAAGGCACCCAGGATAGACTCAGCGTCCGCAATGCCCGGTTGGATAAGGGCAAAGTTGGCGGTTACCTTGTTCTCTTTTGAAGTGAGTACGGTGAGAAGGCAGCGCTTGTTCAGGCCGTAATTGCCAGGACCCTCAATCCCATCGGAGGAAAGTAGCATGCGGCCCTTCATTTGAATGGAACGACCAGCTATGGGGAGGCGCTGACGACTGGTAATCGGATCATCGGAAAGGAACACCCACTCGGTTTTTATCTTGGTCTTGTAGCGCTCACCGAATGCGTCGATGACTTTCATGAGTGGAACCATCGAGCGCTCAAGTCCATGCACAAACACCAGGGTGGTGGCATTCCCCGCGTTTTCGAGGATGGGGTCGACTGTTTCTCCCTGCGTATCGCCTCGCAGTTCTATGGCATCAAAATGAGTGGTTGATTCACCTGGTTGTGGGCCTGAAAAGACCTTTTCCTGTGTTTGTGCTTGGAGACCTGAAAACGGTGCAAGATACAGGATGACGAGGAGAAGGAACGACGCATGTGTATCTGCACTGGATTTTTCGGGGCACATGTCTATACTGTCCCAAATAAACCATGTCCAATCCAGACAATAATATGGAGCTCAAATGCATGAAGAGCAGCAGTGTTGGTGACGGCTTTTCTATCGCTGTCAACCTTATCTTGATGGTGGTCCTATGCGTTGCATGCGGTCCAAAATCACCCTCAACGACTCCTGAGCAAGTTACAGGGACAGCGGATCATTCCCAGCCAGTCATCAAACGTGATTATTCGTGGACCAATGACATGGTGTGGATTCCTGGTGGATCCTACATGCGGGGTAGTGATGCGGGTCAGGGTGATGAAAAGCCCGTCAGGGAGATCACTATTTCAGGTTTTTGGATGGATCAAACCGAGGTGACCAATGAACAATTCTCCAGATTTGTTCAGGATACCGGATATGTCACGGTGGCTGAACGTAAACCGGATCCGTCCCAGTTTCCCGGGGCAGACCCTTCCTTGCTTGTGGCAGGTGCCATTGTCTTTGAACCCCCGGGACAACCGGTTTCCCTGCGCAACCATTATGCCTGGTGGAGGTATGTGGCGGGTGCCAACTGGCGGCACCCTACCGGCCCTGGGTCGGATATTCAGGGTAATGGGAACTATCCGGTCACGCAGATAGCCTGGGAGGATGCCGTTGCGTATGCAAGGTGGGCAGGCAAACGTCTTCCAAGCGAAGCCGAATGGGAGTATGCTGCACGTGGCGGGGTGAAAGATACGGAGTATACCTGGGGGATCGAGTTGACTCCCGACAACCAGTGGAAGGCCAATGTCTGGCAAGGAGACTTTCCCAACCAGAATTCTGTAGCCGATGGGCATTACTGGATGGCACCTGCCCGGCAGTATGAACCCAATCCGCGGGGACTCTACGACATGGCGGGCAACGTCTGGGAATGGTGCCTTGATTGGTATATGCCGGATTACTACGCAAAGAGTCCTGCTAAAAACCCACCGGGTCCCAACCAGAGCCACGACCCCAATGAACCTGGGATCGCAAAGAAGATCATGCGAGGCGGTTCCTATCTCTGCAGCGATCTTTACTGTGAGGGCTATCGTTTATGGTGGCGTATGAAATCAGCGCCCGACACCGCGATGTCCCATACGGGTTTCCGTTGTGTGCGAGAGGGCCTCCCTCCCGACCAGATGCCTTAAGGCGATACAAGCGGCTTATTGATAGAAGTCTTTCAAGTAAAGGACACGTCCCTGAATGAATTCAAGAATTGGAATGGCGCGAGCAAATGCATTTGCCTGGGTCTGTCCCAAAAACGATTTCACGGTTACTCGAACAGCTGCGATGGGGTCGCCGTTTCGGTCCTTGACCGGCAGTGTCATTGTAACGAGCCTTTTGTTTTTGGCGTAGTATTTGTTTCCTCGCGATATCACGTCCTCGATGGAAGGATCCCCCTTTTCCCCAACATGGGATGGGTTCATTGCCGCGATTATCTGAGAAGGTTCACCCAGCTTGTGTGGTGCGAAAAGTTTGAGATCCTTTATTCTCGGAAAGTCCTTGAGTATATTCTCGACCATCTTCTGTGCGGCGATGACCATGGGCTGGTAACGGATGACTGTGCCCGCAAAATATGATACAGCATCTGATTTAGTCCAGAATCCGATTTTCCCGGAAGTAAAGGTGTAATCATTCATTTCGGGAAGGACAGGTTTTCCGTTCAACGTGACTTTGATGCTCGCACCCTTCACATCGACGCTCATGGCGTGCCATTGACCTTCCGGAATTTGAGTGCCTACGCGGACGGGTTCACTCCGGACGCCGTTTACCACCTTGAAAAAGGCGAATGATTTACCGCTGCCGCTTGCACGTACGTAGTAATAATTGTTTACATCCTGAAAGCGGAAAACCAGACCTGCCATGGTTTCAATCACGCCGCGCACCAGCTTGAACTTGGTTTCAATCCTGAAGTCCTTGAACGTTTCATCCGTGTAAATGAGCATCGGGAAATGTTCGTCCGTGAGATCCTCCGAGACCTGCGCCAGGACCGGGCGAAGGTTGGTGGTGGCTGCCTTTTCAGAGAAGGATTTGAAGTAACCTGGCACTTCATCTTCCAAAACAATCCATTTACCGGGCTTGCCAGTGCCTCCCAGAACGCTCTTAAAACCAGGGGGTAAACCTTCGTTTGTCTTGTCGGTGAGATCGATATAGAGGTCTGCTGCGTGCATCAGGGAACAGCTCATCCATAAAAAGATCCATCTGGCAATCGTTCGCATGAGTGTAAAATAGCAAACAGCCTCTCATGGAGCAACCATCCAGTGACAGGCGCCTGGCTGGACGCGGGACTGTTTTTGTTCCCCTTATCCAAGGGCTTCATAGATCCCTTTGTGAGCTTGTTCGAAGGGGAGCGGACTAAGGTGCATGCCAGGGCGAGGGGGCCGCTGTCAATCCATCCATGCTGCTTCTCAAACAAGCAGTGCGTCACAGGCCCATGCTGGATTGCCAGTCTTGGAACCTTTGAAAAAGTTCTCCTACTCTTTCAGGGTATTTGGTCGCCAAATTATAGGATTCGCTTTGGTCATGGTAGAGGTCGAAAAGATGCAATTGCCTGTCATCCGTTCGCAGGAGTTTCCATGGTCCTGAGCGGACTGCAAAGGCCTTGCCATCACGCCAGAACAGGTTTCTGTGAGGAAGTGGTTCCCCGGACAACAGGAGACGTGAGCAATCGATGCCGTCCAGGACCGCCGAGTCGTGCTTTTTGCGTTTACCGGTGAGGCTCATCAGCGTTGGAAAAAGGTCAAAACCCATCACGGTTTCGTCTGTGATTCCAGGAGGGATCCTGCCAGGCCACCATGCAATGGCCGGGACCCTCTGTCCTCCTTCCCACAGGCTACCTTTTTGTCCGCGAAGCTGTCCGTTGCTGGATATGTTCTGATGTGTTTCGCCATAATGGATGTAGCCACCGTTATCAGACATGAAGAAGACCATGGTGTTTCCATCGATATGCAAATCCTTTAAGACCTTTAAAATGCGGCCAACATTCCAATCCAGTGATGCCACCATTGCTTCTACGTGAGGAGCTACGTTGGAAGGATCAGGAATCCTGCCCCACTTGTCATCCCAATAATCGTTTCCGGGTGTCCGATGGCCAGGATCATCGGGTCCTTGCCATGGAAAGTGGATGGCAAGGTGAGGCAAATAGACGAAGAAAGGCCGATCACGGTGGGTTTGCATGAAGCGGATGGCATGGTCGGTCAGCAGATCGGCCGTGTATCCCTTTTCATCCTTCCGTGTTTCCTGATGCCACCAATCCGGGCGTCCCGAGCGATCGACATGGGTATGATGATCGCCATCTCCGGATGCCAATCCTACGAAGGTATTGAATCCGTGTTGCGTCGGAAGGTGAGGTGCTTGATAACCCAGATGCCATTTGCCAAACATTCCAGTTTCATATCCCTTTGCCTTGAGTGCCTCCGCAAGGGTATGCGTTTTCATGGGCAAGCCTCTCTGATAATCTGACCTTCCCGACAGCGGTCCCTCGAAAAGGGTTCCCAGGCGCTGTTGATATCGACCGGTCAAGAGTGCAGCTCGTGTTGGTGTGCACATCGAACCGTTGCTGTGGAAATCCGTGAATCGGACCCCTTCCCGTGCCATGCGGTCGAGGTTGGGGGTTTTATTGCGCTTGCTTCCGTAACATCCCAAATCACCGTAGCCAAGGTCATCGGCCACGATCAGGACCATGTTGGGTCTCTCCTGTGGACTGGACTCATCCAAAACTGATTGATGTGAGGCATTGGAGGGGTAGGTGTCTTCCAATGCCCGGCGGAGTTGTTGGATGCGTTCTTTGTAAGGATCCTTGTAGGCGAGATTAAGCGTTTCCCTTGTATCCAGCATATGATCATATAATTCGGTTGCCAGCACCTTGCCTGTGTCAAACGCTCGCCACTCGGTATATCGCCATCGCTTGGTACGCATGGAGTAACCCATGGCACGTGGGGAAGTGCCAACGGGAACATATGCCGGTCTGGGGTGCTGGGTAAAGGCAGCATGCTTGACGGAGGTCTTGGTTTCTTTCAACAACGGTTGCAGGCTAAGTCCCTCCAGCTTGTGGGGTGGTGGAGACATGGCACAGAGATCCACGAGTGTGGGATAAAGGTCCAGCAGCTCCACCAGGGCATCTGTTTGACGTCCCTTGCCTTGCATATCAGGGGTGGAAATCATCAAGGGAACACGGGTATCCAGTTCGAAATTTGAGGTTTTGCACCAGAGTCCATGTTCGCTCATGTGAAATCCATGATCCGACCAGAAGACAACAATGGTGTTTCTCCTCAGGTCGAGCGCATCCAAGGCGTTCAGTACCCGACCGATTTGTGCATCCACGTAGCTGATGGCGGCGTAATAACCGTGGCGAAGCGTCTTTATCTGTTCACTTGAAAGGCCATCAGGAAAACTACGCAGCAGTTCACGGCTATCATGCATTGCCAGGGAGGGAACGTCCAGAGGGGGATGATTGTCCTTGGGTAACTGGATGGATTTGGGGTCGTAAAGATCCCAATAACGCTTTGGAGCGTTCAGCGGAAGGTGTGGTTTCCAGAAACCTACTGCAAGAAAGAATGCCTCCTTTGATGTTTTGAGGCGTTTCATGGATCGGATTGCCTCAGATGCAATCCTCCCATCAAAATAGGCATCATCTGAAACATGCCTCTTCTCTGCACGTGCCAGGTCCAGCAGATCCCGAGGCACAGTACCCTTGACAACAGCCCGATCCGATCCATGGGTCGCATAGTGCATGCGGGCCGGTATGCTCCAGGAGTTCGGGTCTCCCTTAAAGCTGTCCTGTCTCCAGTTATGAAAAATCTTTCCAATATTTTCTGTGTGATAACCCTTTTCCTTGAACCACTGCGGAAGGGTGAAAATATCTGGAAAATGTTCTCTAAAATGTGTTGGAAGATCCGTGACATTAAGAGTTTCCGGACGTAGTCCTGTCAGTAGGGATGCGCGGGAAGGATTACAGACAGCTTGTTGGCAATAGGCACGGTTGAATTGAAGGGAAGAACGCGCCAGCATGTCCAGGTGTGGCGATTTGACCACGGAATGCCCGTAACATCCCAGATCTGTGCGCATGTCGTCCACTGCAATGAAAAGAACGTTGCGACGCCCCTCTTGATCTTGCCTGTCCGGTAAAGGCAACGCCATCGCATGGATTGCCGTGACGTGTGCCAAACCCAAGGCAATGTGCTTGCAGAAATGTTTCATTGGATAATTGAATCCTTTCATGGCTGAACCGTGAAGGAAAGTCATTTCAAGATGCCCCGGGCCGCTGAGACCAATTTCGGAAAAAGAGTGTGACCACGTGAGGCCCGTGAACTTCTCGGCTTGAGGCTTGCCTTTTGATGGAATCCATGGAGAGTTTGATCGATGCTACGTCAATCCGCATGATGCCCCAGCAACGATCCATAGAGTCCCATCTCAGTGATGCCCATCGGATGGATGAATTGCCGACCTTGGCTGAATCCAGCTCCCCGGGATCCAATGACTCGAAGTCCCCTGCCACGGGGATGGGGCACCGACAGTTGATGGATAACTTTCAATCCATCGTGGGGTCACAGTCCATTTACTACCCTGTTGCCTATCGTTTCCATGAGCGTATCGGCAGTGGCCAACAAGGTGTGGTGTTCTATGCCCAGCGTCATGGATCCAGGGGGTGTGTCACTGAACATGCTGTCAAGGTTTTCGACCCTGCTATTTATCCTAACGTTAAAAAATACTGGGCAGATATGGGACGCATTGCCGCGCAGGTTTCTCGACTGCAGGCCGCCCGTTCACCAAATCTAGTTGACTGTGATATATACGAGGAAACCAATGGAATTGGTTTCGTCCAAATGGAGTTGATCCGCGGTATCACCCTCCGACAATTACTGGACGGCAGGATCCAGGAAGTGGTCCAGTCAAGTTGTGGTGCCCAGGAATGGGAAACCCTGAGGAAGATCATTTTCAACTCCCACCAGGGTCAAGTATGTATTCAGCCAGGCGTTGCCATTTACATCATGAGGCAGATGCTCTCCGGTCTTGAAACACTGCATGCATCCAATTACCTGCACTGTGATATCAAGCCCAGCAACACCATGATTGACCCATTGGGGTATGTGAAAGTGATTGATTTTGGTCGTGCCAATTTCGTAAACGAAAGCTCACGGATTTTGCTTGGGACGCCGATGTTCATGGCACCGGAAATACACGACCGCAAACCTGCAGCCATCCAGTCAGATCTTTACAGCGTGGGCCTAGTGGGTCT
>JAAZXX010000183.1 GCA_014239995.1 Verrucomicrobiia bacterium | reverse complement strand
CTGGCGGCGATCATTGCCTTGACCGTTATCACACTTTTGATAGAGCGCTTTTTTGGTGTCCATTCCCAATCGGTGGGCGACTTGGCCAGTATCGGTGGAGGCTTGCCGACCTGGCAGTGGTTTACCGTGCCAATCGATATCCAAACGTTGAGCATCATATGGAAGTATGCGGTCATCATGGCTGCCATCGGGTTGATAGAATCCCTCATGACCATGTCCCTGATCGATGAACTTACTGAAACACGCGGACGCGGGAATCGTGAATGCGTGGGGCAGGGCGTGGCGAACATTGCGACGGGCTTTTTCGGGGGAATGGGAGGTTGTGCGATGATTGGGCAAAGCATGATCAATATTCGCTCTGGTGGTCGTGGTCGACTCTCGGGTTTTTCTGCTGCCATATTTCTCCTGATCTTCATCTTGTTTGCCTCGCGGTATATTGAAATGATTCCCATGAGAACAACAGTGGGAAATAAATACGCCACGCCATGCTCTGCGACCAAAGAGACGCAGACCACTGCCAAGGCCCCGGTCGCCCCAGAAATCATTCCAGGACGTCCTCCAATGAGCGAGGCGATCAACCCCACCAAAAAGGCCGCGTAAAGGCCTACCAGTGGTGCCACACCGGCAACAAATGCAAAGGCAATGGCTTCTGGAACCAGGGCCAGAGCCACGGTTAATCCGGACAACACATCGTCTTTCGAACGGAATCGCATTCCGTACTTTCGGTAAATCAAATTAAACATGGATATTAACTGCGAACTTACTTCAGAAGTTGATCAAGGGGACCCTTATGGGAAAGAAGGGACGTGGAACATATGGAAACCGGTCTGGCCAGTCAATGGAGTAATACAAAAAAATTGATCAAACTCACGAGGGCAGGATTTCTTCCATACCGGAAGCAAGCTGCAATAAGGTCGAAATCAACGGAATGGATTTGATGAGCCGAATCCTCCAAACCTTAAGAACAGTTGATTTCCGAAATCCGGCATGAGCTCTTTCGTTGCGCCAAGACTTTCTCCGGTCTCCGGATAGCCTGGCAAGGCTACAAAAATGGGATCAAACGTGGAAATCGTCCGTTTTGGAACTCACTGGATCCCGCCATTGCATCTTTCGTAGTTTGATTTCCCCCATTTCCAGAGCCTTGAAACGCTGGAGTTCCTCTTCACTCACGAAGCCATAACGCTTACGCCCAAGGTAAAGCGTAGCAATGGAAACATGCTTTTGACGGCAAATGGCCTCAAGGTTTGAGGCCGTCACTATCACATGAACGCATGAGGCGAAGTATGTCTTCAGGTTAATATCCATTCCCCTCATGGTGCCGTGTCTGTTGGATCAAAAAAACCAGCGCCCGTTGAACCATTTTTCAAACGAGGATCACCATTACCAATCAAATGGAAGAATAAGACCTATTTGCCAGATTCATCCAAATGATATGGTGGATAGCAAAGGTGTCCCCAGGGGAGCATCCTTGAAAAGGATTCACTGAGCAACGATTCAGGAAGCCCATTCATGGTTTTGCCTGGTCGATCCGGGGTATAAAATGCCACTCTTTTTATAATTGCAGGCAGCAAATCATTGTGGGAATGATGAAAACGTCATGAATACGTTTGAAAATACGCTTCCCATCTCGCAAGGCCTGTTCGGCAGCATGGAACTCGACGACGTACGTTCCTCTGCCATCAAGAAGACCTACATGCTGCTGTCCATGAGCGTCCTGTCGGCACTGGTTGGCGGGAGTATAGGATCCAGTTCACCCGGCTTGGTCCAATTCTTTGGTTCCGGCCTGGGATGGATTGTCGCCATGGTGGCTCTCAATGGCATTCCTTACGTGGCCATGGCCTGCCGTCACAATCCCGTCATGGGCACCATGGCATTGATCGGTGACGGGTTTGTATCCGGCCTGGTTTTGGCACCGGTTCTCTACATGGCCAGTGTCTTTGCCCCTGACATTGTTCCAGCAGCCCTTATTTTGACCGCAGTGGTGTTTGCAGGCGTGAGCGTCTCGGTAATGATCACCAAGGTTCAATACTCAGCGCCACGAGGATTGATGATGGGAATGTTTTTCGCCATTGCAGGTATCACGTTACTGAACATGTTCCTGAACATTGGGTTTCTGGGCGTTCTCATCGCCAGTGCCCTCGGTATCTTTGGCGTATTCATTCTCGTCAACGCAACCAGCCAGGTCTTGAACAGCCCCGAATATGATGAACCTGTCGGAGGAGCCCTCATGCTCTTCGCGGGATTATTTAACGTTTTTGTCGCCATCCTCCACCTATTGCTTGCCTTTTCAGGGCGTGATGATTAGGGCCTCGATTCAGGATGCGTGGGTCGGCACGATGCCCGACCTCTTTTCCTGCCAGGGATAAGTCCTCCCGTAAAGAACCTCACCCTGTAGAATCGAGAGCACAAAAATCGTGATGACTTTCGGAAAATCTGGCTCTCCATGGAATGTCATGGGCAGGAGCAGCCAAAGCATGCATCCAAACAAATTTGACCAAAACATAGCATGAATGCACATGGCTCGAAACTTCACTGACAGATGGAGTCGTGTGTTTTCGCAGCATTGCCATAGGTAGATGGATGATTGCATTCATGCCTGACTGGACAGACCACACAGCTTCGTGGCCAACCCTGGCTACGTCTTAGATAAGAAGATTCGGGATCCTCAAAAATGCAACCACGCACTTCATACCCATATCGATGCTGGCCTGAAGGTAGACTGATACGTAGCTCCCAACGGTCTCCTGTATCATGCATCTGAAAGCCACTTGCGATGCGCCATCTATTAAAATCTCCCACCAGGTGCACGGGACCTGGCCATGGGAAATGGAATAGGAAGATGTGTTGACTATGATTGGGATCGTAATCATTCATGGCATACGAAGATATCAGGAAAAACATACATCCATCTAACGGTCCATTGTCATCCTGAGCCCGATGGATTGCCGCCCAGGCCACCCGCCGAATCCCAATCAGACGCACCCCACACCAGACTGAAAGACCTGAAAAAACTTTCAGATGCAAAACGGAACCTGCCTTGATGGAAATCCCGGGGGCACATACTCCCGGGCATGAGAACCTTGATTGCCCAATGGGTCTGAAACCATTAAAGCCGGTTCAGAGCCATAGAAACTCTGCATTGGAAGAGGCTTGTGATTTTTGATTGGAGGTCAGGATGCGCTGCGATAAAACTTTACCGATGCTGAAGAGAAAGAGGGAGGCAAGCGCTGTGTTGGAAACCATCATTTGCCTGAGTGATTCCGTGGAAACAAATAAAAGATGAGAGTCTGAAATAGCAATGACATCCGCGGATCGGGCACCCTGAGTGAATATGGACATTTCGCCAATGAAATTGCCCGCTTTTATTTCTGCGAGCGTCTGAACTTTTCCTCCTGCCTTGATACAAACACGCGCCTCACCGGAGAGAAGCATATAAAGGCCGTTGCTTGGGCTATCTTTCTGCATGATAGTGCCACCCGCCGGGATGTACATGATCTTGCAGTAAGAGATCAATGCATCTAAATCCGCCTGACTGAACCCGGCCATTTCATCGAATTGACGCAAGTGTTCAAAGGTGATGTTTTCGCTCGCCTCGCCCAGCTCGGTGAGAGCAGACGTAAGCGACTGCTCATTGGTGCGTTGAGAGAGAGCCTCACGCAGGACGGCGAAAGATTTGGCCGGCTTCCATGCATCCACCTCTTTACTGAAAACCCAGGTATCACCAAGAACACGCCCATCGACAACCCATGCCATCAATGTTTCAAGGGCGATGGGTCCGTATACCTGATTATCCCTTGCCCAAACCTTGTATTGAAGCTTTTCTTCATTATGCATTGCGAGAATATCATAAAGGAACTTGCTGAGGGATACGAGTAAAAGCGACCTGGAAATACATGCAATTCAAGCCTGGCGCCCGAGGAGCTTCGACCTGTCAGGACGGCCCCAGCCTTTGATCCATACACGAGATTTCTGATGGGTTGGCGACTGGTTCTGACATGACGTTTTTCTGGGTAACCGGACTGTCCACCCGGTTAGATCAACAGGGGTTGAGCTTCCTGGCCTGGCATGATCACCGTCCATCTGGATAAATCACGCTTAAACTGTAATTTATATACAACTTTAATAAAGCAACCTGTGCTTGCAGAGAGTCGCCCCTGGCGCTGTACCCCCATGAGCGGGTTAGCTCGATCATTACTTTTTTGAGCGAAGGAGGCAAAACTGTGCGATTGTATACCGAGTTTCCTTCATTCACTTCTGAAGTCACTCGATGAGGTATGCAATGTTAAAAAACCGTGTGACACTGAGATGGAAGGACAACCAATCATACAGGAAATCAGGGGCGAGCCATACGAACTATCGTGGGAATATGACCCGGCAAACACGCATTGGATTGGAAGCGCCACACGTCAGAGAGATGACTTGCAACTCTTCCGCCTCTACCAGACAGAAGATCAGTATGCAGACTTACTAAAACATGGCATGGAGTGGGTGGCGCTGCGAGAGTCTGCTGTTTTTTGTACTGTTCCTTCCGGGGCATCAGGACGAGCCACAGAAACCGAAGCAGGTCCGATGACGGGTGATGCCACCATGGCGCATCATGCCTGATTCCATCGGCATTGGCTGGTGTTTGCTTTCAGAAACGGAAGAACCACCCATCTCTGGATATCAATCAGATCCAAACAACTCCATGTGTTATCCAGGACAGGCCTGAACAAGTCCCTTGAAGCAGATCGGAAGGCGCCATCTTGAGATGTAACCATACCGAAGGTCATCACCCTTGAGAACAAGCTCACCCATCCGTTTCCCAAGACGGATGGGCTGGTCTTGGAGAACGAGAAGCATGTGGTCTTTTTCCGCTGCTTCTCCATCGCCAGCATCATCGAGACTCCCAAACGGCACTTGACCGCGACAAGGGCAAGCAAGCAGTATCGAGGATGGTGGACGGGAACAAGACAAACTCAGAGTCAAATACCAGAGCAAGGAAGCGAAGGAGAGGTCGATTCCTTTTCTGGAGCATCAATATCCTGGCCCTTCTGCTGGCGATACCCCTCCTGAAACTAACATGGCCTCTGCTGGAGATTGCCTGGAAAACCCGCTCGAGTCGTGCCATTGAATTGAACATTCACCATCAGGAAAGCCAGGGAGGGACCGCCAGTGGAGACATCAAGCAAAGTTTCGGTCAAGTGGCTGACACCGGTGATCCGGCATCACTGGATCAACTGGCATCCAAGCTCGAGAGCCTTGAAGACCTGGATGAAGATGCCCTGAATCTGTGGGCCAATCGTCTCTTTGATGGCGGGATCCCCCCGGCGGACCCTTCCACTTTTGACTTGGATTCAGCCGTTTTCAGTCGTATCGAGCGCGAAATCAAGCAGGCAAATGGTCGTACCGTGTATGTCTACTGGATTGAACTCGTGGATATCAACGGGAACAAGGCATACCGCATGTCATCCTCGGCAGAGCCTGATACTGATTATGAACGTTCCATCCAGACACTTCAGTTGATCAAGGAAAACCCGGAATTACAGAAGATCTATTCCGCCTTTTCGCACGCCATCGCGACCTCCAGCAACTCTTCAAAGGAAGTCTCGGAGGATGAGGAGAACGCCCGATAATTTCGCCCACCTTTCTCATCCCTGAGTTCCCTTGCCCAAAGTGCTGATCAAATGGAAACCCAGGCATGGGTTTTTGCCAACTCATGATAGCCGTATCTTGAAAAATACTGGATGATAAAGACTCACAAGCATATGGCATGATCAAGAAACTTCGATACTGATAAGCGCCTTGAGGCGTCACGCATGGAAAGAATTCCGAACCAATGCAACCTTTCAGCAGGGTCTACTGCTTGCAATGCATGCGCTTTGTGCTGCAGGATATTTCTCAAAGCAACATGATATATAAAGCGTTCATGGGCCTTTCCACGGCCATCTTTCTCAGTGGTGCTAACAATATCCAAGCCGCCGACCTTTTGGCTGAAATACAATTGATCTTTCCCCTCACGCAAGGGGAGCTGTCAAACATCTACGTGGATGTGAGGGTGTATGAATATGATCCCCGTATAGCCGATCTTCCCGCGACCATGGTCCAGCAACAGGCACTTGAAACAGGCAGTCTCAATACCCAGTCCGATTCCCTGCTTGACCTCACGCTCTCGGCATCACGCAGAGCGAATATGGATTATTATATCTCGGCACGAGCCTATGCACAGAAGGGAGGAGAGATGTATTTTTTCATGGATTATTTTCAAACCGTGTTTGAAGGCACGGATTACGAGACCCTCCAGATCCGGCTTGCCACACATTTGGATCAGAAGGAGCCCGAGGGAGAACCCGTCAGCATGGGCAGACAGAAACATATCGATATAAGGGGCTATGAAAAAGCCCCACTGTTCAAGATACATTTTGAATCCCAGATCCATCGCATTTACTCCATCGAGTCCACCAACAACTTGAAGCAATGGAGAAAAATCGGGCAAGTCAATGGAACCGGCAGCACGGTGTATTTCACTGATTTTCGGGAGGCTCTGTTTCAACAACAATACTATCGTGTCAAGTTGGGAGAATAGTGGCTGAGCGCATTCCCCCATTTGCGTTCTAAGGTGGAATCCAGGAGGATTGGGCAGAAGCAGCCCTTGCCGATCTCATCCAATTACGCTGGCCACGCCTGATTGGTTTTTCATGGTGGCATCAAAACTGGCAGCATACAGACGTTCCAAGGCAATCCAGTCTTTTGGCGTTACAGCAGAATACAGCCTTGGCGGAGATATTCCAGAAGTGGGTAAGCGCACCTGGAAATGTCATTGGACAGCCGCTCCTGTCGAAGACCCCCAACATACATACCTCCCCCATCACCATTGATCCTTCCACCATGATATACGATCCAGCCGGAAAATTTGCTTTTTCCTGGAACTCCAGAATTGGTGCACGTTATGTGGTGCAAACCACCTCATACCTGAATAAGTCCGACTGGAATCATGCTGAAACATTGATTGCAGAAAAGACAACGATCACTTTCGTGGACCAAGGCACGCTCGATAGATCTTTAGGGTTCTACCGAGTTATCATTGCCCCATAAACCTCGCTGCTGCACGAGTTGACAAGGATACCAGC
>JAAZXX010000182.1 GCA_014239995.1 Verrucomicrobiia bacterium | reverse complement strand
CCTAAAGCCAGATATCGGCTTTAGAGGCTTGGGAGTATTTAAAGTAACTGATTCTCGTGAACTGAAAGAGAGACTGGTATTTATAGACAAAAGACTCAATGGGTTGGAAAGAGGAAATTGCTTTTTGATTCAAGAATACATAAATCTAAAAGAAGAATTTGCCGTTTTTTACCATAATATTCAAACGAGTTACTTCTGACCTATGAAAAAAAAACTAATCGTCATGTTTGCCGTCGTTATGGGAAGCTCCAGCAGTCTTTGGTTGTCGGGTTGTGGAGGGGAACACGAGCACGCAGGTCATGACCACGATGGGGATCATGACCATCCACATGAATCCAACGAAGGTGGGTCCACAGAAAACCAGCTGACAGGAGTCCTTGACGGAGCAATGGAAACTGCTGAAAAATCAGCAGGTGCTGCGGTTCAAGGAGCCACAGAAGGTTTGGATCAAATGACTGAGGCAGCCATTTCCAAGGCACAATCAATGAACTACCCGCTTGACACATGCGTGATCAGTGGTGAAGCACTGGGCAGCATGGGAGATGCGGTGGATTATGTGCATCAAGACACCTTGATCAAGGTCTGTTGCGATCATTGCCTGCCTGACGTCAAGAAAGACCCTTCGAAATACGTGGCGCTCGTGAAAACCGCCGCCGCGAAGTAGGACAAACTGCTTGAATCATCCGGGGATGATGCTTGGCACCAAGCTGAGAAAGCCACCTTCAGGAAAACAGGTATAGTCCAAAACACGATCCCCTACCAAGGGTTTTCAAGTGAATGGCGCAGGTGTGGCTCCAGAAGGGCTGGTTCAAGCAGAAAAGCATCGTGCCCTTTCTCGGAGTGTATCGTGATATGCCTTGAATGAATACCACTGCGCTTGAGTGTCCGCGCCATATAGACCTGCTCTTCCGGATAAAAACAGACGTCTGAATCCACACTGAAAATCATGTATTTCTGGTGAGCGCAAGGAGAAAACAAAGCCTGATAGTCCCCACAACCTGCTTCCTTTAGCAAATCGAAACGCAACCAGGCCTCACACAGGCGCAGGTAGGTATTGGCATCAAAGCGGCTGACGAACTTGGTACCCTGGTGCAGCATATATGACTCGATGGGATGACTGAATTGATAATGCTTGAAGACATTGGAGGGCTGAACGATCTCATCCCGCGCCCGATCTTCCATGGTATGCAATGAAACATAGGTTTTGTGGGCAATCATACGAGCCAAACCGAGGCCCTTTACCGGATACGCACCGCCATAGTAATCGCCACCATGGAAATCCGGATCCGACTCAATGGCATAAATCTGCTCAAAATTATGGATGCGATGCAGTGTCGTTGCGTAAAGACTAGTAGCCAATGGGATAACCACCTGCACCCGGCTGGGGTAGCGCGTGGCGAATCCAAGGCAAGCCATTCATCCCATGGACCCTCCTACCACGGCATGCAGGCATTGAATACCAAGGGCATCCAGAAGCCTCGCCTGAGAATCCACGATGTCCCGAATCGCGATACTCGGAAAACCGGAAGCATAAGGTAAGCCGGATTCGGGATTCAGGGAAGAGGGGCCCGTCGTTCCATAACATCCACCTAGAAAGTTAGCACAAATTACATAAAAACGATCGGTGTCCAATGCCTTTCCCTTGCCTATGAAATCGGACCACCACCCTGAATGGCATTCGCTGGTCCAGAAACGCCCATCAGGGCCAGCAGCAGCCAAGGTAGCATTCGTTCCAGCTGCATGTTGACTACCACTCAAAGCGTGAAAAACAAGAATGGCGTTGTCTTTGGCGTGATTCAATTCCCCATAGGTCTCGTAGGCTACCGTCACGTCCCTCAGGCATGCCCCGCTGGCAAGTCGCAACGGATCCTCCGTTGAACTGATCTGAATGAACTTTGATTCAACACATTCCATTTCGATCCTGAAAAAGGGGCACGCAAACAGTCATGCCCAGTGAACACGTGGTAATTTAAGTCAGAAAACCACCCTGGCAAGAGGTGTATCCTATGAGACATCAAGGCTGAATCTCAACTCGTGGATGATTACATTCCACAGGACAAGGTGACAATCACCTCGTTGCAGGGGATTTCTGCAGAGAGAATTCAGCCAGGACACGCGGTCCACACAGGGAACCATGCTAAGCCCCTGAAGCCACCTTGATTGCCTGATCCACGTCCTCAACAATATCATCGATGTGCTCAAGGCCCACCGATAGACGAATCAGTTCTGGTGTGATCCCTCCTGCCTGCTGCGCTTCAGCAGAAAGCTGGGAATGCGTCGTGGTGGAAGGATGAATGGCAAGGCTTTTAGCATCCCCCACATTGGCAAGGTGTGAGAAGAGCTTGAGACCCTCAATAAACTTACTGCCAGCTTCCTTGCCTCCCTTGATACCAAAGACGACCATGGACCCTCCCTTACCTCCAAGATACTTGTCGGCGAGAGGTTTGTTCTTGTCCCCCTCCAAAGATGGATAACGCACCCATTCAACACCAGGATGTGATTGGAGATGGGTCGCCAGGGCGCGTGCATTGTCACAGTGCCGATCCATGCGCAAAGGCAATGTTTCAATTCCCTGCAGAAACATCCAGGCATTGTCCGGTGTGATACAAGCACCCAGATTTCTCAGGGGAACAACACGCATGCGGAGAAGGTAGGCGATCGGGCTCAGGTCTCCTAGATCATGCGCCCACCTTACGCCATGATAGCTCGGCTCTGGTTGAGTCATCAGAGGAAATTTGTCTGATTTCCAGTCGAATTTTCCCGCATCCACAACGAGTCCACCAATTCCAGTGCCATGTCCACCAAGCCATTTTGTCAGTGAGTGTATGACGATATCAGCACCGTGATCAATCGGACGCTGCAAGTATGGCGTCGAGAAGGTTGAATCAACAACCAATGGCAGTCCATGCGCATGGGCAATCTTGGCGATGGCCTCAATATCAGCAACGTCAAGACCGGGGTTGCTGACTGTTTCACAGAACAGAAGTTTCGTCTTCGGTGTGATGGCCTTGGCAAAATTTTCGGGATCGTTGGAATCCACGAAATGGGTATTGATGTTGAACTGCGGAAGGATGTCATTGAACTGGGTAAAGGTGCCTCCGTAGAGATTGTTGGCCGAAACAATTTCATCTCCGGCCTGGCACAGGTTAATGACAGCGTAAAAGATGGCACTGGTTCCCGAAGCAAGAGCCAATCCAGCAGCACCATTGTCAAGCGCAGCGACACGCTGTTCCAACACGTCCTGTGTTGGATTCATGATGCGGGAATAAATATTCCCAAGTTCCTTCAGTGCAAACAGGTTAGCCGCATGCTCAGTATCACGGAAGACAAAGGAGCTGGTCCTGTAAACCGGAACGGCACGTGCATTGGTAGCGGTATCGGGCGCATGCCCGCCATGCAGACAGAGAGTTTCAAGTTTCATAAGATGAGACGACAGGATATAGGATTTCCCCATGTGGACTCAATAAAGATTATCCTAACATTTTGGCGATCCTCTGGGGAATCGACGCAACGTCACGCATGAGGGATTCACCCACCAGGATTGCATTTGCTCCGCCATCAGCCAGGGAGGCTACATCCTGTGCAGATTCAATGCCACTTTCAGCAACCAAAAGCGCATCCTTCGGCCGTCCTTCTGCATGCCACAACGCAGCAAGGCGATGGGTGGTCTGAAGGTCGACAGAGAAATCCTTGAGATTCCGGTTATTCACCCCCACCAAGGCAGCTCCAATTGCTATGGCACGCCTTAACTCCTCTTCATCATGCACTTCGACCAATACGGCCAGACCCACACGGACAGCGAATTGGTGCAGGTGCTTCAATTGAGCATCGTCAAGAATCGCGACAATCAAGAGAATAGCATCCGCGCCAAAGGCGACGGCTTCATCAATCTGGCGAGTGTCCAGAATGAAATCCTTGCGAAGAAGAGGCAGGTCAACCGACCCACGCACTTGCTTGAGATACTCCAGGGACCCCTGAAAATAGTCATGGTCGGTTAAGACAGACAAACAGGATGCACCGGACTGCTCATAAGCCTTGGCGACGGCGACAGGATTAAAGTCGGGACAGATAACCCCCTTGGAGGGCGAGGCCTTCTTAACCTCTGCAATCAGGGCAACCCGTCCTTTTTGCGGATGCCGGATGGCATCGAGGAAATCACGCACTCCCCGTTCCTGCAGGGCAGCGGAAACCTTCCCTACATCACGCACCGGAGGCAAGCGCTCAATTTCCCTTTTCTTGGTTTCGACAATCCGATCCAGGATATTCATGTATGCTCCCCCTCGCTGCCTCCAGCAACTTTCTTGATAGGGCAACCCGCCCTCAACCAAGCACTGATGAAGGCATCCAAATCCCCATCCATCACCCCTTGGACATCACTGGTTTCAACTCCAGTACGCAGATCCTTGACCATGCGGTAAGGCTGGAAAACGTAGCTTCGAATCTGGTTTCCCCATGAAACACTGCCTTTTTCTCCATAAAAACGCTCCATATCCTTTTTCTGTTCGTCCTGCTTGAGTGCAAAAATCCGGGAAAGTAAAAGATTCATGGCAGTGGCCCGGTTCTGATGCTGTGAACGCTGTGTCTGGCTTGCAACAGAAATGCCCGTGGGGATGTGGGTGATGCGCACTGCTGTTTCAACCTTGTTCACATTCTGCCCTCCCTTACCACCTGATCGAAAGGTATCAACCCGAAAATCAGCCGGGGGAATATCTTCCTGCTCAGCTTCAGGAATCTCAGCAATGACATCGATGCTGGCAAAACTGGTGTGCCTGCGCTTGTTGGAATCAAAGGGAGAAATTCGCACCAGCCGATGCACACCCCGCTCCGCTTTACAGAATCCATAGGCATTTTCTCCGGATATGACCATGACCACACTCTTGACACCAGCTGTTTCACCTTCAAGCACGTCGGTTACCTCCACTTTCCAACCTCGTGACTCAACCCAGCGTTGATACATCCGCATCAGCATATCCGACCAATCACAGGACTCTGTGCCACCGGCTCCGGCGTTGATGCTTAGAATACAGTTATTGGCGTCATGAGGTCCCTTAAGCAGTGCCCCCAGTTCAAGTGCCTCAAATTCTGTACGAAAGGCACGGAGATCCCGGGTAAGCTCATCTTGGATATCAAGCTGGGCCGATTCCGGCTCCTCTTGACCGAGCTCGAGCATGATTTCCATGTCCTGTAAACGCGTGTCTCCACGCTTGATCGGATCCAGACGCCTTCGGATCGATGCCGACTCATCCATCAGCCTCTGTGCGGACTCCCGGTCGTTCCAAAAATCCTCGCGGCTCATTTGAGCCTCCAACTCGGTCAATCTTTTTTTCAGACGGCCCTCGTCAAAGAAACCTCCGTAAATGCGAAAGTTTTTCTCTTAAAGCGACTAACTCTTCTTTGACCTGATCGAACATACGCGCCGACACTAGAAGATCCCCTCTCGCCTGACGAGTGAAATCACGGTGCAGTCAAAAAAGAAAACCTTTTTGACCCAAAATCTTTTTTTAAACGTTTATGTAGGCAGAGGCTGATGTTTTTGGAACAGCAAGTCCCGCGGGATAGTTCTTCGTATATAAGGCTTACAGGTTGGATATGAAGTTCACAAAGAGGGCAGGTTTAACCGCGTTTCGGCCTCAGAGAACGGGGACGCGGCGGTGGGTTTGCTTGGTTGCTCCTCCGCTGCGTCGCCTTCCCTGGAAAAAGACGCACCATGAAGCTGTAATGAGAGGACCCCTCACTCTGCAGTTTCCAATTGCGATGGAGCGAAGGTCACTTCGCTGAGGTAATGCATCTTCAAATTGCTGAAGGCCTGGACCAGTTCAGGCCTGCTCTCGCCAAGATCAAAACGTTCTGAAGGATCGTGCTGCAGGTTAAAGATCAAGGGACGCTCATGCGTAATCACAGGGTCCCTGCCATAAGCAGACTTGGTAAGAAAATGCGCCTTGTATGCTCCCATGCGAAGGGCAAAAATCCGAGTACCTCGAAAAAAGGCAAAGTGCGGACGTCTTGCCTCCCGCCCATGGAAAAGGACGGATGCCATGTCATGACCGTCCAAGGCGTGATCCTCCCGAATCCTCCCTCCCGCAAGTTTGATAAAGGTGGGAAAAAGGTCCAGGGTAGAGGCCAGTGCACTTGAAATCTGGCCACCTCGAATGACACCCGGCCACCAGGCGATCGCGGGTTCGCGCATCCCACCTTCCCAGGTGCTCCCCTTTCCTTCGCGAAGCAGACCTGCCGTACCTCCTGCAGGTCCCTGAGTTAACCAAGGCCCATTGTCACTGGTGAAAAAAACAAGCGTATTCTCGTCCAATCCCGTCTGACGCAGGAAGTTCATCACCTGGCCAACACTCCAGTCAATCTCTTCGATCACGTCGCCGTATAGACCACGGAGACTGCGATGTGCAAACTTTGGAGATCGAAACAGGGGAACATGAGGCATGGAATGCGCAAGATATAGAAAGAAGGGAGTTTCCTGGTTGGCCTTGATCCACTTGATGGCCTCCCGGGTATATCTCCGGGTGATCGTCGTCTGTTCTGCCGGTTGTTCCACCACTTTTTCATCACGTAAAAGAGGGACATTCCACCAAGTTACCTGAGGTTGCAGACTTTTTGCAGCCCCTCTGGGAGCGGTTGGGGTAGGATCCATGTCGTTGGAATATGGAATCCCATAATAGCTATCAAATCCGTGGCGGGTAGGTAAGTATTCAACACGATGACCCAAGTGCCACTTACCCACTGCAGCCGTCGCATATCCCTGTTCCTTAAGTGCCTCCGCAATGGTCCACTCTTCCTTGGGCAAGCCTCCCATGGAATTGGGAAAGAGAACCCTGCGGCGGTCGCTGCACATACCGCTTCGAACGGGGTATCGCCCCGTCATGAGAGCTGCCCGGCTTGGTGTGCAAACGGAAGCCGCCGAGTAAAAATCAGTAAAACGCATGCCCTCGCTTGCCATACGATCCAAGTGCGGCGTGCGGATGGTCGGATTTCCATAAACACCGAGATCTCCATACCCCAAGTCGTCGCAGAAGATCACAATAAAATTCGGTTTGTCTTCGGCTGCCATCACCGCGGTTGTCGTCAAGGTCATCGCGCATAAGGCGATAGCAAGAATGCGAA
>JAAZXX010000181.1 GCA_014239995.1 Verrucomicrobiia bacterium | reverse complement strand
TAAAGAAAAATATAATTTCAATTCATATGGTGATGCAATGTTAATACTCTAATTTTTAACATGAAAAATAAGAATGATATTAGATCTCTAACTTTAGACGAATTAACTTCTTTTTTTCAAAAAAATACAGCCAGTGGTCAGGACTGAGCTTGCCCCTTGCAGGGCGCAGGGTGCCGGGCTGGAAATCAAGATGCGGCAACAGGTCGCGAACCTTCGGACGAGCCTCGTCCGAATGCCAGGTCTCGTGGGTTCTCTCCATCCTCAATCCGGGAGGGAGGGTTGTTTCCTCGCCGGATGCCATCACCCCCGCGCTCAACAGGCCAAGGATGAACCCGTGTGACAGCATGCCCGCCTTGAGCCTGTTGCCCTGTTTGTGTCCCTTCTTGCTCCAATTTGCTTGCTCCACTTGCATGCTCAGGCATCAGGCATGGAAGCCTGAAGGACTCATCGCCTGATATTCCTGATTATCCCCTAACCAGGTCGCTTTGTAAACGCACAAGCCTTGATGAATCATCTGGCATGGGCATTTGACCGGTATGTTTCTTTTCATGAGTTGAGATGATGGTATGGTGTTCGATCTTGACAGGGCGGCCCAGCCCGGGCGAATCTTCGCCGTGCAATCATCGTCCTGTTCCATCCGAAGGCGTCCTGTTGATGCCGGTTTTACCCTGATTGAACTACTGGTGGTGATCGCCATCATTGCGATCCTGGCTGGCATGCTCCTGCCTGCCCTCTCCAAGGCAAAGCTCAAGGCCACAGGAGCGGCGTGCCTCAGTAACCAAAAGCAGTTGATTCTCGGTTTTGTGATGTATGCCGATGACAATGGGGATCGGATGCTTTACACCACCCCGAGGTCAGGACAGATCGATAACTCCGCAGGCGGTTTCTGGCCAGGCCCCCACAACGACCAGGGACGTTTCACCGCGGCCCGCTCGGGTATGAGCAAGACCGAGGCGCAGCGCCATGTCGAGAATGGTATTCGCAAGGGCGAACTCTATAATTATGTGGATAGCGCAGGGGCGTATCATTGTCCCGGTGATCTGCGAACCAAGCGGCTGCAGCCCGGGAATGGCTGGGCCTATGACAGTTATTCCAAGGCCAACGGCATGAATGGACTGGCATGGCAGGGATCGGGGGCTCCCGGCAGCAACAAGGGGCCACAGCCCGCTTACCAAAAAATCAGTGCGGTGCACGGCCCTTCCGATGGGATGGTGTTTCTGGAAGAGGCGGATCCAAGGGGGCGGAACCTCGGGACATGGGTCATCAGCGTCAATCCAACGCCAGGATGGATTGATCCCTTTGCCATTTTTCACGGGGCGACCAGCACGCTCGCTTTTGCTGATGGGCATGCCGAGTCCCATCGCTGGGCCACGGAGAGTGTGATCAAGTCTGCCACGAGTGCCTCCAACGGTGATGCCTCCATCTTCGGATGGAGTGGGGGAAACGCGAGGAATGCTGATTTTGTCTGGGTTTACAACCGCTACAAGCATCAGCGCTGGGAACCCATTTCAGGATCTTCCAGGTAAGCCATCGCAGGACGGGTTCCCTGATTTTAGGGGGATTGATTGTCGGGTCGCCTCCTCCTCAAGTCACTTCCGATGACTTGCCTTATTGGCCCCTGGCGTTGATACTGCCTTGATGCAACGCCTCCCTGCCTCCCCTGGAACTGCCTGCCTCAGTCTCCCGGCATGGCTTCTTGCGGCTCTAAGCATCGTCATGTGCCATGGTGCCTCGTCTCCGCCAAGCCTTTTGATCATCCAGACTGATGAGCATCATTTTCGTACCCTTGGCTGTTACGGTGGAACGATCGTAGGTACCCCCCATATCGATCGTCTTGCACGGGAAGGTGCCCTCTGCTCGAGTTTTTATGCGACCACCCCGGTCTGTTCCCCGTCCCGGGGTGCCCTGGTCACGGGAAGGTATCCTCAGCACAATCAGGTTGTTCAGAACAATATTCCCCTGTCCGGAGACATGGTGACCTTTGCGGAGGTTTTGAGGCGGCAGGGATATCGTACCGGTTTCATCGGTAAATGGCATCTCGACGGGGAGGGGAAACCGCAATGGGCACCGGAGCGTCAATTTGGTTTTGAAGATAACCGTTTCATGTTCAATCGTGGCCACTGGAAAAAGTTTGAACTCAGGGAGGGGAAACCCAGGGTTGGTGGGCGTAATGATCGAGGGAAGGCTAATTACGACCTCGATGGTGCCGATGATTTGACTTTCTCGACGGATTTCCTGGTGAACCGGGCGATGGATTTCATCGAGTCTGCAAAGGCGGACCCATTCTGCCTGATGCTGAGTCTTCCTGATCCGCACGGTCCCAACACGGTGCGTGCTCCCTATGACTCCATGTATGATGATGTTGAGGTCCCGATCCCCTCCACGATACGGAAACCAGAAGCCCAGATCCCGGCCTGGGCACCGACCGAGGCCAAGCTCACGGTGGCCACCCTGCGGCGATTGATGCCCAACTATTTTGGAATGGTCAAGTGTATCGATGATAACCTGGGGCGCCTGCTCAGGCTTCTGGAGCAGCGTGGGCGGCTGGATCAGACGGTGGTGGTTTTTACCTCCGATCACGGTGACCTCTGTGGGGAGCATGGACGTTTGAACAAGGGAAATCCGTATGAGGGATCCGCGCGTATCCCCTTTTTATTGAGATACCCGCCAGAGGTGCCGGGCAGGACCCGGATTGATGTGGCCCTTTCGTGCGTGGATTTCATTCCCACGGTTTTTTCGATCATGGGGGTGAAGGATGTCGTGATGCGGGATGGACGGGATGCCTCTGCCTGGTTCAAGGGGCAAAGGCCAGAAGCATGGAGGGACATGGCCTTCCTTCGAAGTACGACGGGACAGAGATGGTTGTGTGCTGTTTCGGATCGCTACAAGCTGGTGTATGCCAGGAATGAAGTGCCCTGGTTGATGGATTTACAGGAGGACAGGGAAGAGGCCTTCAATCATTTTCAGGACAAGAGGCATGCCACTGTCATCCGTCAGCTCACTCAGGGCCTTCTGGAATACTGCGACGCACAGAAGGATCCATACGGACGGATTCCGGAACTTCGCAGGGCGATGCTGGACCGTCTGCCCTGAATGACGGCATGAAGCTGAGCGCCGCAAAAAAGAGTCACTTGAAACGGTCGATGCTGGATGTTCGGCACGATGAGTTGACTCGAAATCTTTATGCGACGGACGCTTCCATCTACCAAATTCAGCCTGCGGCCGTGGCCTTCCCAAGGGGTGCTGGTGAAATGGCATCGCTTTTTGCCGTGGCTGCAGAGGCCGGCTTGTCGGTGATTCCCCGGGGTTCTGGTTCCGGCTTGGCCGGTGGCGCGATTGGGGATGGCTTGATCATGGATTGTCAACGGCACAATCAACAAATCCACTCCCTTGACCTCGAGCGTCGCAGTGTGCGTGTCGGTCCTGGTGTTGTCCTGGATGCGCTTAATGCCTATCTGCGTCCGCACGGGTTTCAGTTTGGTCCTGATGTGGCAACCAGTGCGAGGGCAAGTCTGGGTGGCATGATTGCGAACAACTCCTCAGGCGCCAGGGTGGCTGCTCACGGCGTGACTGGGGATCACGTGCGCTCGCTTGAAATCGTTTTGTCCGATGGGCGTCGCTTGACCCTCGGGGATACCTCAACCCCATTACCCCAGGCCTGGAGTGCTCTCACCGCATCGCTTCTTTCCAGGGAAAAACACATTCGCCAGACCTATCCCGAAGGCATGGTCAAGCGCTGGCACGGTTATGGCCTGCGTCCCTGGCTGGAACAGCCCGAGCAGTGGACTCATGTGTTGTCAGGCAGCGAGGGAACCCTGGCGGTGATCGCGGAGGCCGAGTTGAAAATTGTTTCTCTTCCAAAGGAAAAGGGGCTCGGTCTCCTTTTCTTTGATGGGGTCAAGGAGGCCATGCAGGCATCGGTTGCCGTGGCAGACCTGAAACCAAGTGCCGTTGAGCATATCGATCATATCCTCTTTGACCAGACCCGTGGGCAGTTGGCCTTTCAGGGAGCGCGTGAGTTGCTCGGCCTGGATGCGCATCCGTGCGCCTCCATCCTGATGATTGAATTTCAGGAGGATGTGGTAGATCGCCTTTCAGCACTGGAGCGCAGAGGGCTTGGATGTCGCTCATTGATGCTGCATGACGCATTGTCCATGGAACGCGTGTGGCACTTGAGGAAAGCCGGCCTTTCGCTGTTGACGGGTTGCAAGGGTCCCTCGAAACCCACTACAGGCATTGAGGACACGGCTGTCTGTCCTGATCGCCTTCCCGAATATGTGCAGGCCCTCCAGGATATTCTTTCCTCCCAGAAACTGGATGCTTGTTTTTATGGGCATGCTGCATCCGGTTTGTTGCATGTACGGCCGGTGGTTAATCTGCAGTGCGCCGAGGATCGAGAGCGGTTCCGGGTGGTGGCTGATGAGGTCTCTCGTACGGTCCGGGCTTTTCGTGGATCCTTGGCAGCGGAGCATGGTGTGGGGATCGCCCGTACGGAATTTTTAGAGGATCATATAGGGCCCGATTTGATGTGTTTCCACCAGGAAATCAAGCATGCATTTGATCCGGACAACCGTTTGAATCCTGGGAAAATCCTGGAGCAGGGCAGGGATTACCGTATCGATACCCATCTTCGCCCACCGGTGGAATCCCATGTAGATTTTACCTTGCCGTCGCCGCACCTGACTTTCGTACGAAGGGAGGAACAGTGGCTTGACAACCTTGCCCAGTGCAACGGCTGTGCCGGTTGCCGAAAGTTGTCCAACACGATGTGTCCTACCTTCCAGGCAACGGGGGAGGAACTCATGTCCACGCGTGGGCGTGCGAATATCATCCGGGAATGGCTCGGGTCGGATCAAGCGAATGGGACCTCTACAAGGATGCTACATGAGGCGCTTGATCATTGTCTTGCCTGCAAAGCCTGTCAGAAGGAATGCCCCTCCAACGTGGACATGGCGTTCATCAAGGCCGAGCTCCAGCAAATGATGAGGGATCGGCATGGAACATCACTGGCGCAGTGGTTTTACGGATATGTGGACCGGGTGGCGCAGCTCGGGGCACTTTTTCCTCATTTCAGCAATTGGGTCCAGTCTCAACCCATTTTTCAAAAATGCCTGCAATTGTCCGTTGATCTTGCCGAAGGACGTCCCTTGCCGATATTCGCCCGACAACGGTTTGATCAATGGTTTCATGGACGTCATGCCAAGAGTCAGGTCGAGGGTGCAACCGTTTATTTATGGGACGACACCTTTGTCAGGTATTATGACTCCCATGTCGGAAGGGCTGCTGTGCATGTTCTGGAACACCTTGGTTTTGATGTGCGCCTGCTGCAGCAACATGGATGCTGTGGTCGCCCTTCCTTCAGTCAAGGGGATCTGCGCCGCGCCCGCAGGCTTGGACGCAGTAATGTTGCATACATCCTGGACCACCTTGAGGCCCCCTTATTGTTCCTGGAACCCTCCTGTCATTCCATGTTCGTTCAGGAATACATGGCACTAGGGGTTGCAGGCTCCAAGGAGCTTGCTGGGCGTTGTCATCTGATTGAGACCTATCTCGCCGATCAACTTGCAGCGTATCCCGAATGGCACCGTCGTTTTCTTCCCCTGGAAAGGCCTTTGGCCATGCATGACCACTGCCATGTCCAGTCGCTCTCGGGAGCATCGGATGCTTTGCGCTTGGCGCAGCAAATCTGGCCGACCCAGGACTTGAGGCTTTTGAAGTCGGGCTGTTGTGGCATGGCCGGTGCTTTCGGAATGATGCAACGCAACCAGCAGATTTCCCGCGCACTCGGTGAGCGGTTGCTTGCATCCATCGAAGCGTTTCCCTCCGGTGGACACCTGGCGGCTTCTGGGACCAGTTGCCGTCATCAGATGGAGTCCCTCTCAGCGCACAAGCCCCGGCATCTTGTCGAATTGCTTGCCGAGTGCATTCCCGGTAAATGAGTCAGGTGCTTTATTTCATGCCTGTATCCGTAAGAGGTTTTCCGTTGCTGGAAACGACGTGGATACCGTGTGCGTGGGCCGATGGGTGAAAAAACTCCCATACTACCTGTTTGTCGGGGGTGATCTCGAAAAGACGTGGACGTGATGCATCGCGCTGGGCGTAGCTCGTGATGACCGTGTTACCGTTGGGCAGGCGTTGTCCGCCGCATGGATCACTGAAGCGTCCATCCACATGGTGGTTGTCGACGCGCCAGGCAACCTTTCCATCAAGGTCAAATTCAACGGTTTTGTTACCGTGCGTGAGGTTGACGAGCGTATGGCCGTTAGCAAGCCGTATGGCCGTGAAGGGCCAGTTCTCGGCGTCACGTCCCCCCAGTTCCGGCAGGTCGGTTCGGATGGTGCGCAGCACCCTCCCATCGGGTGCATATTCCTTGACGGCAAAACCAAGCAGGTGAGGCGCGATATAGTTGCCGTTGGCTAGCTTGCGTGCCATCCGCGTCTGCATGTGCGCATTGTCGGTATCCGGCTGGAGGGGGATCTCAGCATGGATCTTGCCCTCAGGACTGATCTCAAGGAGACGCGGTTTTTTTCCACGCTCAACCACCATGGTGTCGCCTGAAGGCAATCTGAGTGCAGTACCCAGTTCCTGGTTGATCGATGCCAGGGTGTAGGACCATGTCACTTGCTTGTCCCTGGTGTATTCCCGGGCGGTACGTCCGTCGGATATCAGGAGGTTTCCATTGCCCAAAACATAGCCATCCCGTGAACCTCCCTTCACCTGCCAGACCACTTTGCTTTCCTCGTTGAACAACGCGGTGATGCTGCCACATACCAGGAATCCGTGACGAATGCCTGTATCGCTGACCTGTTCAGGCGTGGCGCCCTGAGCTGCCTGGGTAAGGCTGTTGACCAGGCAAATGACCATCACGGCCAAGCCCAGAGGGCGGACCGTGCCCAATTGCTTCAAGTAAGTGGACATTGGATGCATGGTCAAACCATGGCATGCATGTCTTTTGTTTCCAACGTTCAATTTGGGAGTCTGCGTGGGAGCACGGCAGAAGGGCCTCAGTATCTCGCATGTACGGAGCAGGGTGATTTCAGTGGTCTGCCGTCAACAGCAGCAACTGCCACCATCCTCATCACAGTCCGCAGGGGCTGACTCCTCACTCGTTCCTTTCG
>JAAZXX010000180.1 GCA_014239995.1 Verrucomicrobiia bacterium | reverse complement strand
CTTGGGCATCCAAAGCAGGTGTTTAGTTTCAGCTATGTGGCAAAAAGGAGAAAGCACGAAGATATCGCCCCTTGCACCGGCATCCAGAAATGGTTTGAGTTGCTCATTTTTTGCACATGATCACTCTGATGCATCTCCAATGGGGAGACCTTCTGACTCCGCAAGAATGCTCAAGGCGTCCTCCATCATTGCGCGAGCCTGGGCCGTTCGTCGGTGAAGAAAGGCATGCATGGTGGCATCGCCCGGATGCTTGTTCTCACATTCCCTGCTGTATCTTTCAAATGCATTCAATTCGGCCAAGATAGAGGCAAGGTGGTGTGGACACTCACATTGAACAGCCGTGGAAATCTTGGAAATCCTGGAAAGTTGAATGTCGGTAAACTGCCGTGGAGGAATCTGCTCAGACTGCTCGACGGGCATCCCGGTGTCATTTGAGTCTTGTTTGATCGGCTGCTCGCTTGAGTGCGTTCGTATCATCGCCAGCGCCAGGTCTGCCTCACAAGCACTTTTCAGTTCTTCTGCGGTCACCGGAGCTCGCATGGTGGTCATGGTTTTTGCCAGTTTCCCGGCCAACTCCAGGGCTCTTGTCTGGGCAAAGTTATAGACAATAATAACCCGCGCCCCATGGGCGACGGCCACACTTGCGTTGAGCGAATGGATCGTTTCCTCGAACAAGGTCGGACATTCGATCAGGATAAGGTCGACCTTCTCATCTCGCGTCCCGTCTGCCCAGGTATCGTAATCAGGATAATGTCCTACAAGTTCGGTCTGCTCAATCAAACCGCCTGGACCGGCAAGTAAATCGGCGATATGTGCACCGACGAGTGTGATACGGCACCTTTCCTTACCGAATGCGGAAAATGGGGAATGTTCGTGATGAGTCATGATTTGATTAGGTTAATGTTGTCATGTGCGTTTTCGCTGGACATGTATCTTGTCCTTCAGGGCCAAAAATCAGGTTATGTTTCACAGGGCGTCATGCGGTTCAGACCTGGCACGCTCCTCAGGTAGAAGCTTGGAAAGCCTTTCAAATCCGTAACGAATACGTGATTTCGTAGTTCCCAGTGAAATCCCCAAGGATTCAGCTATTTGGGAGTGGGTCATGCCTTTGAAGAAAGCCATGGTGATCGCTTCGCGTTGTTCCGGGGGTAGTTGGTGAATCGCTTTCCGAATGTGTTGTGCCCTTTCCCGTGCCTGCAATTCATCTGCCGCCGTGGTCATGTGAATTTGCTGAGTCGCATACTTGCTCTCAGTGCTGTCGGGCTGAGCTGCAGGGAGACGACAACGATTCGCTCGCATTTTATCGATACATCGATTACGTACCAGCATGGAGAGCCATGTAAACACCTTGGAACGTTCGGAATCAAACTTGTGAGCGTGCTTCCATACCGAGACAAATACATCCTGAACAACCTCCTCAGATTCTGTCCGGCTTGAGAGCACTTTAAAGGCCATCAGGTAAAGTGGACGGCATAGCCGGTCATAAAGTTCTCGAAGAGCACCCCCATCACCGTCAGCAATCCTCCGGACAAGCGCTTCCTGATCATGTTCAAGGTCATGGGGCATGAGGAGGAAGTTTCTAAACTGAAACCTCAACCCCGGCAAGTGGTTTTAGCCTTTGAACCTGATGATCATCCTGATGAGAAAACCCAAAGTGTTTTCTCATCAGGAGGGAACATTTCTAGCGAACATCACCCACTCAAACGTTGTCCCCGGGTCAAACTAGGTGTTCAAGCTTAAAGACCGCTCAATTCGTAAAGGAAAAACACGAATGGCTTTTCATACCGTTCGCCCTGTGATTTTCAGAATCTAGACAGACAGTCGATGCGTTTGTTGGAGGCCATGAAGCGAACCTCGCGTAAGTTCAACATAAAGTTGGCCATGGAACGGATAAGCAACCCCATTTTTAACGAAGACGCTTACGATCCAGGGAGGCCAAGGTCTCGTCCAAGGCCAGACGATAGATCCAGGCACGTTCGTCGGCATTTTTTGAAATAGCCGAGTCAAGACTACGGGCGAGCCTGGATCTGATATCTGTCGCAGTGTCACCACTTGATGCCAACAACTTGATGCATTTCTCATAAACATCAGCACATGCGGCAGGATTCCCTCCGTTGTAGAGGGGCACACCGCGATAAATGGCAGCCTTGATCTCTTCACGCGCGTCAATCGCCACTGGTTTTTGTTCACGCGATGCGTTGCTGTCGGGGTTACCGGCCGGTGAAGCAGGGAGAAGGACCGCGTCAATGATATGAATCATTCCATTGGAACACTCCAGATCAGCTGTTCGGATCGTCGTGTTGTTCACTTGAAGCAGGCCATCGCGAATTTTGAACTTGAGAGTGTCACCTCCAACAGTTGATGCTGAGCTCGCGTTGAGTGCGTCACCCGCGCTGACACGCCCCATGACCGCATGGTTGCTGAGGATGGACTGCAGTTTTTCGAGATTTTCAGGCTTTAAAAGCATGTCAACAGTTCCATCAGGCAAAGCCGCAAAAGCCCTGTCGGTGGGGGCAAAGATGGTAACCGGTTCGTCAGAGTCCAACACATCCAGTAAACCAGCCGTCTCTGCAGCGGCCAACAAGGTTTTGAACGAGCCTGCACTGCGAGCAGTGGCAAGGATGGTTCTGGACTCGGGTGCCGGTGGGAGGAGCACGGCATCAATGACGTGAATCGGACCATTGGAGGCTTGAAGGTCAGCATCCTGAATATTGGCTTCATTGACGCGTATGCTTCCTTTGTTAAAGGCAACACTCACTGAACTACCCTGCACGGTGTTCAGGATCCCCGTCTGGAGTACATCGGAGAGCATGATTTGACCAGAAACGACGTGGTAAGTTAAAATCGAGATGAGCTTGGACTGGTTTTCCGGGGAAAGCAGGTCGTCGATGGTTTCCTTGGGTAGTTTGGAAAAAGCAGCATCCGTAGGGGCAAAAACAGTGAATGGGCCATCTGCCTGCAAGGTTTCCAACAAACCAGCCTTACCCAAGACCGTGCCTAGAGTCTTGAAACGATCATCCCCGGCTACGAGGTCTACAATGGAGTTGGACGGGGTACCACCATAGGCAGACATCGAATCCACTTCCAAGCGGAACGAACCTGGACGTTTGTCGCCAAGCAGGATGCCGATTCTTCGGATAGATGAGGGATCGAATGCCACGTCCTTGAGTGAACGGCCACGAAAGCCAGCCTTGAATTCACTGAAGGGGACGCGCAGGTCGATCCACTCGCCTTCACGTGTTTTCAAGTCAGCACTGAATGAAACCTCCCGGGAACGATATCGGGCCTGTGTGGACAACCGTAGTTGATAGGTGCGCCCATCACCCTTGACTCGGACGGCAAGACCCCGGCTGTCGCTGAGGTCGAGACTGATATTGCTACTGCGCACCGAGGAAAAGCCACCATTGTTCTCAAGTGAGAGCTTGCCTTGGAAGACCATGATACCATCGTCCGTAATTTCAAATTGCCCTCGTGAACGCCCTCCCATCACACCATCATCCGTGATGCGCCAACCCAGCTGGCTGGAATCGGAGTCATCAAAGGTGGTAATGGTTTGATTCTGACTGGCAGGGCATGCTATTGCGAATGAACCCAGGGAGAGAGTGGCTGCGAGATGCATTATTTTTCGTATGTTAACTTTCATCAGATAAGGATACGGACAGGATTCAAGCTCGGATCTAATTATTTGAAAAAAAGTGTATTCATCGGCTATCACAGCATTGATTCGTGGGGCAAAAAGGATATTGATCGAGATCACATTAAAAAAAAGCAGTTTTAGACCATAAGACTTCAATGGGGTTGTTTACAATATGTGGATCTATCCTCGAAAACCCGCAGCCAAAGCTAATGCAAGCCACTCTTTCTCATTTTGAGATCGTGTCCTTCCCCCGGGCATCAAGCACTGTAAATGCAACAAGCCCCCCTAGTTCAGAAGGGTCCATTTCTGGAAACACAGCGTGGGGTTTGATGTTTGCCAACAGCAATGACTTTTTGAGCCATGGCTGTTCTGGCAGGCAATTTCAGTGTCAACCCTTGAACCAAAAAACTTGCAGATGCAGCAATAATTGGAGAAACATGCGACCGCCAAGAGGGGTGGATTTTACCCTTGGCGGTCCTGCTGAAATGAGTCCTTGGAACTGAGTCTCAGAAGGTCATGCACCTAGTTAGGCTGGTTGTTGACCAAATCCCAGCCATAGGAAACCCGCCCCCCATGGTTAGGATCGAGACTGTTATAGGTCACCTTGATCTCTTCAAAATTCAAACTGAAGCTTTCAACGGGCAACATATTCTCGTGTGTACCACCGACCTTGTAACTCGTCACCTGCACATTTTTCAGTTCATAGCGATAATAGACGATCTCACCCCCCTCTTCCAGGGAAGCTGTAACGTCCAATACCACCCATGGAATGACCCTGCCACTGGCAACGGCCAGGGCCATCTTGGGAGATGACTTATCCAACTCCTTTGTGACAATTACATTTGACCATGATGCCGTAGAGGGTCTCTTGCCTTTTTTTCCACCAGTGGATGCAACTTGTTTTCTAAGGCCTTGCTCAAAGGTCATGATATCAGACCATCCCTTGTGGTCTTTATCGACAGCTTCACCGTCGATTCCGTCGATCTTCATGTAAGCAGAGGCGTTGGCACCGAGGGTGATGGTGATGGCCAGCAGGATACTGGTGACCCATTTTGAAACGATTGTTCTTTTCATAGCATTTCTTTCATTTGTTGTTTGCACAAATAAGAAATCGCAATGAAGGTGCCACTCTCATTGGTGAGAACCATCGGGAAGGTCACAAACCAAAATCTTGTCGTTGCAAAGTGTGGAACTGGGGAGATGACGATGACCCCGTGATGGGTGCGTCCATTACGGAGTGTTTCCTGGCTTGTTTATCATTATCCTTCAATCATTCACCCGACTTGGCTCATAAAAAGTTACAAGGACATGGATACTTTCCGAATTAAATGATCATGGCTTTGATTTACCGTCCTCGCCTCGCACCAACCATTCACGAAATGGCGGTAAGTGGAGACCTCAAATCACTTCAGCATTTCCTGAATTCAGAGACCGGAAACATTCATGAAAAAAATTCTCATTCCCAGACTCCGCTGCACCTCACGTCGTCGTGGGAGGTCGCTGAGACACTGATCGCTCGAGGTGCCGATACCCATGCTAGGGACAAGACCGGAAGAACGCCTCTGCATACGGCGGCTTTCGAAAGCAGAAAGGAAATCGTTAAATCACTCATACCACACTGCACGGATATCAATGCACAGGATCCAAGAACTTTCCCAAAGCTTACACGTGATCAGCACTTCGCGGTAAAAGGCAGTTTAATGATCAAAATGGTTCAACGAGAATTAAGCATTGAATTGCAGACAACCCGAAACAGCAAAGTAGAGTCTTCATTCCAACCCCGACAGAATTTGTTTTGACTGGCGGATGGTCAAGGACACCACAGCAGACTCATTGCTCGTTGATGTAACTTCAATTTCTGATCTTTGGTCGAGCCAACATCCAGTCAACAAGCATTTCTTTCATCTGGCTGGAATAATTCTCTACGTGAACCCCGTTGACGACTTCCCAAAGCTCAACCGTGCACTGCGTTTCAGGATTCTTGTAGCTGATGAGGTTGGATTCGTTTCCTCGTCTCAAGCGAACCAAATCCAAGGCATTTTCTTGTTCGCTATATTCTGAGCAATTGTTGAAAGTTGCCCAATTTTGAAGATTTTCTCGAACACTGGGAGTATCCGCATAGTAAAAAGCGATGTCGCCAAGAACGGTTCCGTGATAGTTTTACTCCTTGGTTCCATGTATTGCAAGAACGTGCACAGGAAACTTGGGAGCATAACTGGTATCCTTGTAGCTAATCCCACCAATGGAAACAATGCCAGCAATGATATCAGAGTGATCAATCGCCATCCGAAAAGCCATCTGGGCCCCGTTGGAGAAACCCATAACATATATTCGCTCCATATCGATGCTGTAGTTGTTAATGGCCTGATCGATCATTGCTCTCAGGTAAGCGCTATCATCCAATAAATCGTGACGTGTTCCACAGCATGCATCGATTGAGTTCCATCTTCGATTACCTTGATACTGGTTCCACCCATTTTTATCTGAATCTCGTTCACCATCCGGCACACAAAATATGAATCCCTTGTTGTCCGCATGTTTCTGCAGTGGGAAATAGCCGTTTTGATGATTCCAATCGCCAGTATAACCATGAAGGTTGAGTATGAGTGGGTATTTTTTTTGAGAATCATAGTTTTTGGGCAGATACATTTGGGAGGGACGAGGCATTGCTTTTTTGACTCTGAAGAAAGCATGACCTTGATCCATTTTGGCGAAATATTTCGTTCCCTCTCCAAGTCCATACCATGTCTTCAAATCCGGGGACCCCTCACAAATCCCTTTTTCATCCCATGTGATGGCCATCCGGCCATTGGACTGCACTTTAAAGGATTGAGGCATGTTCGTTTCAGGAGCATTCACATTGAGTAGAGAGAAAGCACCTTCAAAAGTGGCGCATTGCGCAAAATCAGTCCCCTGAAATAAGGCCATACATAACAAAAAGGTCTTACAAATATTTTTACTCATATCATTTTTTCAATAATTAGATTTATGTATTCATTGAATGATACGATTTAAACATCAAATAAGTTCAATTATTCGCATTTATTTTTAGCTTTATGCTTTTTGATCGGGTTATTTCCGGAAAGAATCCAAATTGAATCGAACGGTTTTTAACAAATTTTCACCCGTCAAAAAAGTCATTTTAAATCACAATAATTAGCCATTAATTGTATGTATTACACTCTGATGGGTAATTTAAAACCCATCAGATAATCTGGTGACATGCCACAAATCATTCACGACTTCATTGTTAGCGCTTGGATGATTAAGTGTAGCTAGACTTAGAACCGCGAGATGCCGGCGACTGACATTGGTTCTACTGCGAAAGCTCTACCTTTACAGACGGCATGTGACAGGTAATAGCTCCTTATTCCTGGTTTCAATTACATCCTCACACCTTCGATTGTCATCCAAGCTCCAGCATCCTGCTGGTTTTTGAGACACGCAACCCCAGCCAGAGACCTAGCCATAAATGCTCCCGCAACTCCCAAGG
>JAAZXX010000017.1:9325-16579 GCA_014239995.1 Verrucomicrobiia bacterium | reverse complement strand
CTTTGCGACACGTATCACCAAATACCCAAATAATTACTACCTGAGGTCATGGTCCCTGAGGCGATATTTAAATCAACACGGGCTTGAAACATCTACGGAAATTATCAATCACTTCGATAAACTTCTGTTCAATGGTACGCTTTCAGAGCCCTCCCGTAAAATGATTATGGACTTTGCAAACACGGACGATCAAGGACGTCGTTCTCCATTAAATCCGCGTCGCAATGATTACCAGAACCGGGTGGGGCAATTGATTGGCCTCATCCTTGCCATGCCTGAAATGCATTACCAGTGAATCTGATCCCGAACCATACGAAGCACATCCTGTAACCATTCTACCAAGTAAACTACCATGCAACTATTTGATCGACGTCATTTTTTGAAAACGAGCGGACTTGCCTGCTCTGCCCTTGGTTTAAACATGCTGACTCCAGCATTGTTTCGGCGACGCCTTCAGGCCGGTGCGATTCCCAGAGAAAGAAAGATGATCTTCATTTTTCAACAAGGAGGCAATGATGGTCTCAATACCTTGATTCCAAGGGGTGACACCGATTATAACACCACCACCCGCCCAAGGCTTTTCATACCCGAGGGACAGGCTCTCGATACCGGCAACGGATTCGCGCAACTCCATCCATCATTGGCACCCCTCATGGAAATCTACAATCACTCCCGACTGAACGGGCAAGAGGGTCCAGGCAATCTGGCGGTGATTCATCGTGTTGGATACGACGGACAATCCAGATCGCATTTTGACAGTCAACACTACTGGCAAAACGGGATCCCGGGTGACGCCGATCGGGAGGAGGGTTTCATTTACCGCCATATTCAGCAGAATTTTGACCTGAATCACCCGGACAACTCCTTTGTTGCGGCTGGACTGAGTTCCAGTCAACTGGTGGCCTTGAAGGGGCAGAGCATGATTCCGAATTTCAGTCGAAGCCGTGATTTCACCTTTCCCTCGGGAAATAAATTCCTTGGCACACCGCCGACCGTGGCAGGTGGTAAGGATGGTAAAGGATTAATGGGGCTGTATGGCGGTGCTGCCAACCGGCCATTCAAGCCCTACCGGGGACTGGTACATGGGGCGGGCCAAACCCTTGGCAGAACCATGACCGTTGTGCAGGATGCTCTTACACAGGGAGCCTATGAACCAGCCAATGGGGCGGAGTACCCAGATTCTAGCCTGGGTCGGAAATTAACCGAGGCAGCCATGCTCATGAAACGGACACCCGTGAAAATCATTGGATTGAGGCGTGGTGGCTTTGATACCCATCAGCGCCAAGGACAGCTCGATGGGAATCATCCCAATTTGCTCAATGAGCTGGCCCAGGGCATTCAAGCCCTTCACAGGGATCTTCAATCGCAATGGGAGGATATCGTCGTGGTCACAATGACGGAATTCGGTAGAACCTCAAAGGAAAATGGAAGCAGTGGGACGGACCATGCTGAATCAAGTGTCATGTTCGTTGCAGGAGGTGGGGTGGATGGAGGAATATATAATTGTGATTCCACCACATGGGAAGAAAATGCCATGTTCAGCGCCAGAGATCGTTACCTCGGGAGAAAAACGGATTTTCGAGCCGTTTTTGCAGAGATTTTTCAACGACATTTTGGGGATGACCCTGCGACGATGGATCAAATCATGCCTGGTTATTCCATTGCCCAGATGGATCAGCCTGATGATTTTCAGTCACTTAATTTTCTGCAGGCTTAACCTTTTGGGGATCTGCCTCAGGAACTCAGCAAGCAGACGATGTCTGCAGATCAGGTGAGTCAGGCCCGTCAATGGGGTGTCTTGGACTTGTTCTTTTGCTTGCAGCTTTTATCGTATTCACGGCAATGTTGAGGGTATGCGCGTTCAATTCATAGGGGCTACCCGCACAACGACAGGTTCCACATACTTGTTTGAGGTGAATGGGGATAAAATCCTTCTCGAATGCGGCCTTTATCAGGGAAGACGCGAGGAAACCATTGAACGTAACCGTAAGTTCCCATTTGATCCTTCCCAAATCAGTGCGGTCATCATCAGTCATGCCCACATTGATCACTGTGGCAATCTACCCAACCTCTGTAGACAGGGATTCCGTGGAAATGTATACTGCACCTTTGCGACACGCGACCTTGCAGCCATCATGCTCGCGGATTCCGCCCACATTCAGCAGTATGATGCGGATTACGTCTCGCGCAAACGTGCTCGCAAGGGATTGAAACCCGTTGAGGCCCTGTACAGTGTCAAGGATGCTGAACAAGCCGTATCTCAATTCGTGGCGGTGAATTACAACCGTCCGATGCTCATTGCAAAAGGCATCACCCTTACGTTCAAGGATGCAGGACACATCCTTGGATCGGCCCAGGTCATCTTCGATGTTCAGGAAAAGGATAGACATTTCCGCTACCTGTTCAGTGGGGATATCGGTCGGGGGGGGCATGAGATTCTCAGGGATCCGGAACCTGTCGAGGATGTAGATTTTCTTCAGATCGAAAGCACCTACGGAGGAAGAGAACATGGTGATCGCCTGCACGCCAAGGATGAATTGGCTCAGGAGCTGCAGGGTACACTGGAGCAAGGTGGGAAGGTTATCATTCCCGCTTTTTCGGTCGGACGCACCCAACTCATTGTCTACACCCTGCACCAGTTGACCCTTGAAGGGGTCATTCCCAAGGTTCCCATTTATGTAGACAGTCCGCTCAGTGTCAATGCGACTGAGATTTTCCGATTGCACCCTGAGTGTTTTAACACGCACATTTATCAGTTTTTGCACGAGAAAGCCAATCCCTTCGGAATGGCCAATCTGACCTATATCCGGCTTGTGGAACACTCCAGGAAACTGAATGAATTGAAGGACGCCGCCATTATCATCAGTGCTTCGGGAATGTGCGAAGCCGGTCGGATCCGGCATCACTTGAAGAACAATATAGGGAAACCAGAAAACATGATACTGTTCGTGGGTTATTGTGCCAAAAATACCCTGGGTTCGAAAATTATGAACGGAAACAAATCAATCAATATTTTTGGTGAACCGGTGGATGTGAAGGCCAAGGTGACCACCGTGGACGCATTTTCCGGCCACGCTGACAGGAAAGAGCTATCCCGCTATGTCCGGAATCTTTCCGGACGTTTGACTAAGGTTGCGGTGGTCCATGGAGAAGAGGAACAGTCTCTCTTGTTTTCCGAAACGCTCAGATCCCTTCTTCCTGGTGCTGAAGTGACTGTTCCTGAGAGGCTGGAAACTTTGGAATTTTAAAAAGTATTGAAATGCTAACACTCAAAGGCAACCCAAGACTTTCGCATGGAGCGATCGGCTTCCTGAGCCTTGTTCTTTGCATTCTGCTGGGGTTTTCAGTGGTGCATGGAGCGGACCCCATGACCATCACCATCTGGCCCGGAACCCCCCCGGATGAAACGCTTGAACTTCCTCCCGAAGCCGACATCACCACGGAACAATCTGCAAAAGTTGAAGGCCGGCGAGTGATGCGTATCGGCAACGTCTCGCAACCGACACTTACTGTTTTTCGACCGGCTCCTGAAAAGGATACGGGTGTGGCTGTATTGATTTGCCCTGGTGGGGGACATCACATTCTAGCTTACGATCTCGAGGGAACTGAGGTGGCGTCATGGCTCAATACACTGGGTGTCACCGGTATCATTCTGAAATACCGTGTTCCGGCGCGACACAAGGAACCCCTCTGGCGATCGGCTGTTCAGGATGCCCAGCGTTCCATGCGTCTCATCCGAAGTCGTGCAGAAAACTTGCATATTGACCCCAAACGAATCGGCATACTGGGCTTTTCGGCAGGAGGTCAAACCGCTGTGATGACCTCCCTTTTGCACGAACAGGATCATTATGCCGAGGTGGACAGCATGGATCAAGCATCCGGTCGCCCTGACTTTGCCATTCTTGTTTATCCTGCATGGCTGGTGGATGAAAAGAGTGGGGTTCTAAGGGATGAAGTCAGGGTGGGGACCGGGTCACCCCCGATGTTTTTTGCACATGCCATGGATGATCCCATCAGCGCTGAAAACAGTATATTGCTGGGAACTGCACTGAAACGTGTTGGTGTCGGCGCTGAGATGCATCTTTATGATGGAGGAGGACATGGGTTTGGCCTGCGTCCCTCGAAATTCCCATGTTCCACATGGCCAACTTCTTGTGAGAAATGGATGCGACAACGTGGCATCCTTCCGTGAATATTTTCCTATTCCTTGTGGGGACATGCCTGCCAGAAGCTTTCCTGATTTTTCTCCCATGGCGAAGATTTAGCGTTGCAGAGCCCCGTATATTATATAAAGTCAAGTCTTAATCCTAGGACTTGCTTATGTATTTCGGCGTCGATTACCACCCGGAGCATTGGGTCTACCCATATGCTGGCAGTGTAGAAAATCCAGAAGCTCGATGGCAAGAGGATGCCAGACTGATGGCTGAAGCGGGCGTTAACGTCGTCAGGTTTGGAGAATACGTCTGGGGTATCTGTGAGCAGGAGGAGGGAGTCTTTGACTTCCAATGGATGCATCGTCTGATGGACATCATGAAGGAGCACGAAATCAAGGTGGTCCTCTGCACTCCCACAGCTGCCCCTCCACTCTGGTTGACACGGAAACATCCTGAAATCCTGCCAGTAGATGAAAATGGACTTTTGCTTCACGATGGAACCCGGCATGCCGCCTGCCTGAACAGTGGCGTTTTTTGGGAATACAGCAAACGCATTGTAAGTAAATTGGCCGAGGCCATTGGGAAACATGAGCAGTTAATTGCCTGGCAGATCGATTCAGGCGTAGGTGGTCATGCCACGGAATTTTCCTTCAATGAGGAAACCGGCAGGGACTGGCACGCCTGGCTGGAGGCAAAGTATGGAACAATCGATCAACTCAACAACGCGATGGGGACGCGTTTTTGGGGGCAACTTGTACGACGTTTTGAAGAGGTGCCCATGCCCAAGCGTGCCCCAACGCTGCATAATCCGGCCTTGGTCCTTGATTGGATGCGCTTTTCCAGCGATACCATCGTCGCATACATCCGCATGCAGGCAACTCTCCTTCGGGAGATTACTCCTGGAAAGCCAGTAACGACCATGATGCGTGCACTCTCCAGGCACTATGACCACTTCGATGTGGCTGAAGTGCTCGATTTCACCTCCCTGGACAGCTACGCCACCATTAAGTCCAAACCCGCCGAAAATGCCATGGAGGTGGATATCCTGCGTTCCCTTAAAAAACAGGAGTGTCAGACTCCGGATGAGGACAATCAGGGGTTCTGGGTCATGGAGCAGAAGGCCGGAAATGTCAACTGGCAGTCAGTGAACTCACTGGTCAGACCCGGTGTCGTTCGTTTGTTTACCTACCAACTTATTTCCCGTGGCTGTGATGGAATTCTCTATTTTTTCTGGAGACAACCCCGCATAGGGTCAGAAAAATTTTATGGAGGTATCCTGTCGCATACGGGCAAGGGAGATACGCGTACCTATTTAGAGATCAAACAAATAGGAGAAGAAATTCGTCTGTTGGAACCCATTATCAAAGGATCCGAGGTCAAGGCGGAAACCTGTATCCTTTATTCCCACGACAACGACTGGAGTCTCAAGCAAGGCATGCAGCCTACTCAGGAATTCAAGTTAAGAGAACACATTCAACTTTTCCACAGTGCGCTGCATGACCTGAACATTCCCGTGGATTTCGCACGCCCTACCGATGATCTGTCCTCCTACAAGTTGGTGATTGCGCCCTCTTTACATCAACTTGCATGGGGAGAGGCGGATCGTCTCAAGCTTTATGTTCAAAATGGCGGCACGCTGGTTGGAACCTGCAACTCTGGCTTGGTAGACGAGCACCACATCGTCCCGACCGATGGGTTTCCGCTGGGGATGACAGATCTTTTTGGCCTAGAAGTAGTGGAGTTTGATCCACTGCCCGTTGACCAGGAAAATCACCTCCACATGAAGGCGGGTTTCCCCTCCACACACATGCATCCCGCCCGCTTGTGGTGCGATATTATCGAGCCCGCCGAGTGCAAGATCATGGCCACTTTTGCCAAGGACTTTTATGCTGGTCGCCCCGCCTTGACCCGCAATACATTCGGCCTGGGTAAGGCGGTTTACATCGGGACAATGAGTCACCTGCCTTTTTATCTCGACCTGATCACATGGCTGCGGCAGGAGTGTCAATTATCCTCCTTGATGAGGGTGCCTGAAGGGGTTGAGGTCAGCATGCGTCAGCGAGATAATTCAAAAATTTACTTCCTGTTAAATCATCAAAGCAGCCCAGTACGCATTCAGTTTTACCAACCGGTCCACGATTATCTGACGGGCAGCACCCTCCAGGGGGGACATGATCTGCCACCCCATGGTGTCCTCGTGATTGATGAGCGGCAATCATCTGAGAACGGTTGATGGCACTTTTCAGGAAGCGTTCTTGCGGCGACATATAGACACTGTCAGGGAGCAGAGTCAGACTCTGCAGATGGGTCAATCACGGTATCCTGCATCCTCCATGCGTCTTGGGAATCTGGATAATCCAGATTGTGGTGGAGCCCACGACTTTCTTTTCTCTTCAGGGCGCACTTAATGATCAAGGAAGAGACAAGCGCCAGATTTCGAAGTTCAAGCAGGTCCGGCGTCGGATTGAAATTCCAATAAAACTCATGTATTTCCTCTTGTAGATTGATAATTCGTTTTCGAGCCCTCGCCAGTCTTTTGTTGGTTCGCACGATACCAACGTAATCCCACATCATCCGTCTTAATTCGTCCCAGTTATGTGAAATGACAACGCGTTCATCTGAATCCTGGGCAGAACCTCTTTTCCAGAGTGGAAGGGAGGCATCCAGCGCCAGGAAATCTCCGGCTTCCTTCAGTGCACGGATGCGTTGAACGGCTCGGTGCGATACGACCAGTGCTTCCAATAATGAGTTGCTGGCAAGCCTGTTGGCTCCGTGCAACCCTGTGCAAGCCACTTCCCCCACGGCAAACAAACCCTGGATGGGGGTTTCTCCATCCAGGGTAGTGACCACTCCCCCACATTGATAGTGTGCAGCAGGTACCACCGGAATGGGTTCCTTGGTAATGTCGATGCCATAGCCCATACAGGTTCGGTAAATATTTGGAAATCGCTGCATGGTAAAGGGAGCCGCCTTGTGGGTAATGTCGAGAAACACGTGGTCAGCACCTGTTTTTTTCATCTCGGAATCGATGGCTCGGGCTACAATATCCCTTGGAGCCAACGAGGCCATGACATGGTGATGTTCCATGAAC
Source organism: Verrucomicrobiia bacterium (assembly GCA_014239995.1). GTDB lineage: Bacteria > Verrucomicrobiota > Verrucomicrobiia > Limisphaerales > AAA164-E04 > AAA164-E04. Next base: position 9,334 of record JAAZXX010000017.1, on the reverse strand, counting down.
GAGCGTCCT
>JAAZXX010000017.1:0-9315 GCA_014239995.1 Verrucomicrobiia bacterium | reverse complement strand
AAGGATACCTCCCTCGCCACGCATGGCCTCACTGATGAGAAATGTCTTGGCTTTTGGATGATAAAGGCAAGTGGGATGAAACTGGATGAACTCCATATTGGCTACAGGCGCTCCAGCACGATATGCCATCGCCACGCCGTCGCCCGTCGCAATATCTGGGTTGGTGCTGTAGAGGTAGACCTTGCCGCATCCACCAGTGGCAAGCATGACCACCTGGGCACTGAGCGTGCCAATACGATGGGATTTGCAATCCAGAACATAAACTCCCATGCAGCGGTTTTCACCATTGAGACCTAATTTTCTGGAAGTGATCAAATCAATGGCGAAATGATTTTCCAACACGGTTATGTTTGCATTCCCTGCAATGGCAAGCAGCAGTGCCTGTTCGATTTCCCGGCCAGTCACATCCTTGCAATGTAAAATACGTCTCTTGGAATGACCGCCTTCTTTTCCAAGATCAAGTTCCTTTGCGCCCCCAGAGTTTGGGATCTCACGTTCGCTGAAACGGAGTCCCAAGTCGATTAATTCAGCGACACGATCCGGTCCCTCTGAGATGATGCTTCGCACGATTTCCTCTCGACAAAGGCCCGCACCGGCCGTGCAAGTATCCTTCATGTGCATTTCAAAGCTGTCCTCCCGGCTCGTAACCGCGGCGATACCCCCTTGGGCATAGTTTGTGTTGGATTCAGCCTTGTGTTTCTTGGTAACGATGGCAACTCGCCCGATATTGGCTGCTTTAAGGGCAAAGGTGAGTCCTGCAATACCGCTTCCGAGTACGATGAAATCAAAGGAATCAGAGGTCATTTCACTTTCCATGGAAATTGGAGTTCAAAGCCGTCCATTATCGATGAGACGTGTTTTACCGAAATAGACCGCCAGCGCCATGTGCGTTCCTGTACGAATCATGTTCCGCGTTTTGAATGTGTTAGGATCAAAGAACTCGAGGTAATCCAGTCGCGCCTCATCATACCTCTGGATGTGTTTCTCAATGTTTTTTTTTAATTGCCGAACATTGATTTCATGTTTTTGGTGACCGTGAAGAAGCTTTCTGGCCTCTTGAATGCTTTCATGGAGTACCTTGGCCTGTTGACGTTGAATGGGCTTCAAGTGGATGTTTCGAGAACTCATGGCTAAACCATCCTTTTCCCTGACTGTGGGGGCCACGGAAATTTTCACAGGTATATTGAGGTTACCTGCCATACGGCGAATGACTGCAGCCTGCTGGTAATCCTTAGCCCCAAAAACGGCAAACTCTGGCAGGGTCAGCATGAAGAGTTTACATACCACCGTGGTCACTCCCTTGAAATGTTCCGGCCTGGATGCTCCTTCCATGGTTCTTGAAATGTCCGACTCGATGACTACGGTTGAATGGGCTTGCCCAGGGCAATTTGCATACATGGCCTTGTCCCTTGGCGCGAAAACAAGATCGACACCCTCACGTCGACAGCCTGCAAGGTCTTCCTTGAGGTTTCTCGGGTAGCTTGTCAAATCCTCACACGCTCCAAACTGCATGGGGTTGATGTAAATGCTGACCACAATGACTCCCTGTTCCCCAACGGTCCTTCTTGCCGATCTGATGAGGCTGTAGTGGCCTTGATGCAGAGCCCCCATCGTTGGCACCAAAGCCACTGGAATACCTGCGCGCTTCATTTCAAGTGCCCATTTTTGCATGGATTTCAAACTACGAACTTGCTTCATCCCGGCTCATTAGGACCGGAATTGATTCGGCTTGCAATCCTATTGTCATGACCTTTGGATTGGTTTACATTAAGACATAGATGAACACCACACGATCATTCTACCAGGTAGGGCTTCTGCTGGCAGCCCTTTGTGTTTCACTGGCCTGCAACTCCCAGACCATTTCGGGCAAACCCACTCCCAGGACCCCTGACGAAAAAGGGTGGATCAGCCTTTTCGATGGCAAGACACTCAGCGGCTGGATGACATTCGACCCCCATGCCTGGAGTATCAGCTCCAAGGGTGAATTAGTTGGCAAAGGTGCCCGGAGTCATCTCTTCAGTCCAAATACATATCGTAATATGGAATTCCGAGCCGAGGCCAAACTCAATCACAGGGGGAACAGTGGGATGTATTTTCGGGCCAAGCTCGGTGAGGGGTGGCCCAATGGCTACGAGGCTCAGGTTGAAAACACCAGCTCGGATCCCCAACGGACAGGTTCCCTTTACAATTTCGTCAAAATTGGAGAGCAACTGATCGAGGACGATACCTGGTGGAATCAGCATATCATAGCCATCGGAAACAGGATCATTATCAAGGTCAACGGCAAGGTCGTCGTCGATTTTGTTGATGAAAATAACACCTGGTCGGAGGGACATCTGGCCTTTCAACAGCACGATCCTGGCAGCATTGTCCACTACCGAGGCATTCAAGTGCGTTCTTTGCCGGATTCAAAAGATGCGGCATTAGCCATCGCAGGGATAGATTCAAAGTGACTTGAACCTGAGTTTGAGTCCATCAGTGACGCCTGCGTTTCGGGGCACTAGCGCGCAGCCAAAAAAGCCTTGAGTTTCTCGGCCGTTTTGTCACCGAACCCAGGGACACTGGCAATTTCCTCCAGTTTAGCAGTGCGTAGTCTGTGGACAGAACCGAACTGCTTGAGCAAGGCGGATTTCCTGCTTGGCCCCATCCCTGGAAATTCATCCAGAAGGCTTTCGGAAATTTTCTTCAGGCGCAGTTGGGCATTGAATGTGTTCGCGAATCGGTGGGACTCGTCCCTTACACGCTGAAGTAGCTTGAGGGCACCGCTTCCATGGTCCAGGCGCAGTGATTGTGTTTCTCCTGGTCGGTAGATCGCCTCGAATTCCTTGGCAAGCCCAATGATGGGGATATGCGTGAGATGGAGCAGTGCCAATTCACCACAGGCCGCATTTAGTTGGCCCATGCCACCGTCAATCAGGATGAGTTCCGGGTAGCGACACGGTTTTGTTTCATTCCCTGATGTTTTTTGTTCGCTGAGTGACTCTTGCTTCAGGCGGGAATAACGCCTTCGAATGGTTTCAGCCATGCAGGCAAAATCATCCTGGCCTTCGACTGTTTTCATCTTGTAACGACGATAATTCGATCGATCAGGTCGCCCGTTCTGAAATCGAACCATGGATGCCACCTTGAACGTGCCGCTGATATTGGAGATATCAAAACCCTCAATACGATGTGGTGGACCCTCAAGGCCGAGAACTTGCTTGAGTTCTTCCAGATCTGCCAGGGGGTCGATCGCGATAGGGAGTTTATAGGGAAGACGGGGGAATTTCCCCGTCTTTTGCGTAGCCGTTTTAAGGTCCCGAAGCATGTCCCTCCACTCGGCGGCTTTTTCAAAGTCCTGAGCTTTGGCTGCCTTGGCCATCATCCCCTCGATTTCCTGTTCCATTTCTTTGGATTGACCCTCCAAAAAATCACAGGCCGCTTTGACCTGGCTTATATAATCTTCCTGGGAGATGTTGGAGATACAAGGTGCCGTGCAATGCTTTAAATGTCCGTAAAGGCAATGTTTGTAATCCTGTGCGGTTGGATTCAGGGGGCGACAACCACGAAGGCTGAACTTTTGTCTGACAATGGAGAGTGTGCGTCGAATGGCACCTGAACTGGCAAAGGGTCCAAAATATTGAGCACCGTCCTGCTGTCGGATACGCGTCAGGGTAAATCGGGGGATGGGATCCTTGAGATTGACCTTCAGAAGAAGGAATCGTTTGTCATCTTTAAAGCTTATATTATACCGAGGCTTGAATTCCTTGATCAGCTTTCCCTCCAATAATATCGCATCAGGCTCACTCTTAACAATATGCACGTTAAAATCCTGAATGGCTTCCACCAAGGCATTGAGTTTCATGTCCCATCGCTGGCGTCGAGATGGGTGAAAGTATTGACTGACCCTTTTCCTTAAGCTCCTGGCCTTACCGATGTAGATGACCGTACCAAAACGATCCTTCATCAGGTAAACACCGGGTTTGTGCGGTAGACTCGACAGTTTCTTGCGAATGGCATCGTTGATGGGCATAGGCACTTTTGTTGAGGACTGGTGGGGCTCCTCCTGCTCGGTATGAACGTAATCAGGCCCTCAGATGCTCCATCTCCATGAAGGCATAACAAAGCATGTGGCAGATGCCCATGTGACAATCCTCAACTCTTCCATAATGCTCTGAATCGATCACGATCAGGTGGTCGGCTAGATCAGCCAAGCCACCGCGTTTGCGTCCAACGAATGCAAGGATGGTTAATTCCTTCTGCCGGGCCCATTGAACCGCCTTGAGCAGGTTGGGTGAATTGCCACTGACACTCATGGTGATGACCACATCACCCGGTGTTGCGTAGTTTTCTAGCTGGCGCTGGAAAATGTCATCGAAAGCGTAATCGTTGCCAATGGCTGTGATCCAACTGATGTTATCGTTGATGGAAAGGGTTTTGAATCGCTTGCTCATCATGTCCGAGGAGCCTTTGCCCAGATCAGTGACGAAATGAGATGCGTTGGCGGCACTGCCTCCGTTCCCAAAGACAAAGATTTTCTTATCCTTCTGCCAAGCTTTCTGAAGGACCTGGATGCACTCTGCAACCTTATGGGTTGGAATGGAATCAAGGGCCGTTTTCTGCGCTTCAATGTATGCTGTGATCCAGTCGTTCATGCGTCCTTCATTCTTCATGAAGGGTCGTAAAAGTCACGCTCAAATGGCGACTTGTATCCATGGCATCAAATCTGCCATGGTCCTACCATCATGTTCCACTTCAGTTGCAGAGGGTTGTTCGGTTTTATCCTGGGAGCTTGGTTGCTTGCGACATGCATTTCGTTCAGTTCTGAAGCCCAAGCGCCTAGGGGGATACGTTCAAGCAAAGATGCCGTTTCTCAATCATTACCCGACCCACTCTACGAACAGTTTGCGCTTTATCGCAAAAACGCTCCAAGACCTCAAAACGTCGCGACACCACGTCACACATCCCTGCCATTGGCATTGAGCAAGGGGGACCATATTGCCTTCATTGGAAATACCCTTCTCTAGAGGGCCGGCCTGTTTGGGTGGTTCGAATCCATGCTCCACGCCAGATTCCCAGAACACCAGTTGTCGGTCCGCAATTTGGCGTGGTCAGCAGACACTCCAGATCTACAACCACGTCCCGATAATTTTGCTGATCTGGAGCAACACCTTTATCGTGAGAGAACCGATGTGATTTTTGCAGCGTTTGGTTTTAACGAATCCTTTGCCGGGCCGAAGGGACTGGTAGACTTCCGTCAATCCCTGGACACTTATCTTAAAAAATTGCAGACGCTTGCCTTCAGTGGACAAAGGGGGCCCTCCATTGTCCTTGTCTCTCCCATTGCCTGCGAGAATATTGCTGGGGTAGCTGCATCAGACATGCACTTGAAACGTCTCATGGCATATAACAAGGTCATGAGAGAGGTTGCCCAGCGGAGGCAAGTTGGCTTTGCGGATATGCTGACCACGTCCCACCCCTGGCTTTCCGATCCCGACTCAGATTTAACCATCAATGGAATCCACCTGACGGAACAAGGTTACAGGCTTTTCTCAAGAGATCTCTTCGATGCGACCTTCAATGAGTTGCCTCCTGAATTTCCCGATGTGTTGAGAATGGCGGTGATGGATAAAAACCGTCAATTTTTCCGGCGATATCGACCGCTAAATACATATTACTACACCGGTGCTCGAAACAAGAGATATGGATATCTGGATTTTCTTCCAGCCATGCGCAACTTTGACATCATGGTAGGGAATCGGGATCTATGGATATGGGAATTGGCCCAAGGCCACCTCGATGCGAAGCCGGATGATTCCAATGTTCCCCTCCTGCCGCTAACTCCTCAAAGTAGAGGAGCCAATCGGTGGTTGACTGCCGAGGATGAACAATCCGAATTCAAGGTGGACCCCCGATTCACGGTCAACCTTTTCGCATCCGAGGAACAGTTTCCGGACCTTGCCTGTCCCATACAGATGCGTTGGGACGCACAAGGTCGTTTATGGGTCAGTTGCTCCACCACCTATCCGCATGTATATCCTGGAAGCGAGCCACGGGATAAAATCATCATCCTCGAGGATCTGGACAAGGATGGGCGGGCCGACAAGTCCACCGTTTATGCGGACGATCTTCAAATCCCACTCTCTTTTGAACTGGGAGATGGTGGTGTCTATGTTTCTGAAGAACCCTATTTATGCTGGATTGGGGATACCAATGGGGATGGAAAAGCGGACAAACGTGTGCGCCTGCTGTCCGGATTTGGTTGTGAGGATTCCCACCACGCGCTCCACGATTTTGTTTGGACACCCGAAGGGGACCTGATGTTCCGCGAATCGATTTTCCATCACAGCCAGATGGAGACGCCCCATGGACCGGTAAGGGTGAAGAACAGTGCCTGGTTCCTTTTTCGACCCGAGACCCATCGATTGATTTCATTCGGAAGCTACCCAAACACCAATCCCTGGGGGGTCACTTTTGACGATTGGGGGAATCACATCGCCAGTCATCCGGTTTTCGCATCGGCGTTCCACTCCTTGAATCCACCCTATCCGGAACAACATCCTCGGGCCGCCGGATTACCTGCGTATTCGGGTGTCTGTGGCCATGAGTTTGTTGATTTCAAATCCTGGCCAGAGGCACTGCAGGGAGGATTTGTAAAAGTACGATACAAGCCTTCCAACCGCGTCGAGATTCATCAATGGGTAGAGCAGGGTGATCACTTTGAGGAGGTCTACCAGGGCGACCTGATCTATTCCTCGGACCTGAGTTTCATCCCAGTCGATCTCAAGTATGGACCGCGTGGAGCCATGTATGTGTGTGATTGGTATAATCCTGTCAAGGGGCACGCGCAATACTCCCTGAGAGATGAGCGACGTGACAGACGGTCCGGACGCATCTGGCGTATCGTGCCTAAGGATGCGCAACTCCAGGATCCGCCTCCTATCGATGGACAAACCGTACCCGCGCTGCTTGAAATCCTCAAACGTCCCGAATATCGATACCGCTACTGGACGCGCAGGGAATTAAAGGAGGCTCCCCGGGAGGAAGTTAAAGGGTTTCTGGATGCCTGGGTAGAGACCTTGGACCGAGCAGATCCACGTTTCCATCATCATCAGGTCGAGGCTTTGTGGTTGTATCGAACTATCGGCGAAGTCCACCCTCAACTTCTGCGGGATATCCTGAACGGTGCTTCCCATCACGCCCGGGCGGCTGCGACGCGAGTATTACGCAATTGGCACACGTCCATGCCGGATAGCCTGACGCTACTTGCAAAAGCCGCCGGGGATGCCAATCCTCTGGTGCGTATGGAGGCGGCCATTGCTGCGTCCTGGTTCGGTAGTCGAGAGGCATTGGACGTACTCCTGACGATACCCGATCAGGTGATGGGAGAACATTTACGTTATGCTTTTGTTTGCGCGTTGGGCTCACAAAGTATCCGTCGTCATTGGAAAGGCCGCAACGAATACGCCATGGTACCAATCCTGTTGCAATCAGCTCAGAAAGCTGAAGCTTTTCTTGAACCTCCAGGAAGTGCCGCGGATGCTCAATTTGATCTTCAAAAAGATTTATTGGAGGTCCGAATTGCATGTGTGCCTGAGCAGATGCGATTCACGATGGAGCAGGTTAGCGTGAGGGCCGGTCAACCCGTGAAATTGATCTTTACCAACCCTGACGCCACGGATCACAACTGGGTCCTTGTAAGACCGGGGTCCATGGAAAGTGTGGGTCTTGCAGCCAACGAAATGGTCAAGGATCCGGCCAATGCAAATTCTGATTTCATTCCAACCAGTCAACGTGACGCCATCCTCCAATACACTCCATTGGTGGGGCCAAGTCGAAAAACACGGGTGCATGTCCTTCGTTTTGTCGCTCCCATGGAACCTGGGGTTTATCCATTCCTGTGCACCTTTCCTGGGCACTGGGTCGTCATGAATGGTGCCCTGTGGGTAACAAACGACACCGTGAACGCGGAGGGCCTGAAGTCGGAGATGATCCGACCGAGCTTTGTTAAGGATTGGAAACTTTCGGATTTTCCAGAGGTGGTCGTTCCAAGGGACGGTCATGCTCTGATGCGAGGCATGAAGGTTTTCCTGGATGCCCAATGTCACCAATGCCACCAGATGGACGGTCGAGGTGTCCCCCTGGGTCCAGATCTTTCCAAGGCAGGACAACGCTTTCAGGGACGTTTATTGTTGCAGCAGATCCTCGAGCCTTCAACACAGATTGACGCTGCTTACCGTTTGACAAAAGTAGAGACCAAGGACGGACTGGAGTGGAGCGGGAATCTGATTTTCAAGGATGCTCAAGAGGTTCGCCTTCGACCCAATCTGCATGCTCCTGAACAGGTGATCCGCATTGAGAGGAAACAGATCCGTTCCATGGAGACATCCACCGTATCACCCATGCCGGAGGGTATGCTCTCTACCCTCGATCACGATGCTGTCCTGGACCTGTTGGCCTACCTCGAGGCAGGAGGTCATCAAGGCCACCCTTGATTCTTACAGATGATCGCAGTCTTGAGCCTTTCAAGGCTTCTTACAGCATGATTCCATTAACAATGGGGTCTGCTCCATGATACATGTTTCAAGCACTGGTGCTGACAGCAGCTCAGGAAAGATGTTGTTTTTACTGCGTATCTGAGGACAATTCACCCATGACTACATGCTTCAGTTTCTTTGGCATCCCCCTTAATACCATCAGGAAAAAAGAATGGGGAAATGCAGCAGTGATACGCATCCTGGGTCTGACACTTTTCATTGTCTCTTTCCATGCAACTGTTGCCGATGTGCGTTTGCCTTCCGTGATTGGTCATCATATGGCCCTGCAACAGGAATCTGAGGTGAATATCTGGGGATGGGGGCAAGCTGCAGAACAGATTCGAATCAGCACCAGTTGGGACACAAATACCTATGAAGGCAATGTCGACAGTGGGGGACGCTGGAGCATTCCGATTCAAACACCTGCTGCTGGTGGTCCCCATACCCTCACCATTCGAGGATCCAACGAAATGGTGATTGAAGATGTCGTTATCGGGGAAGTGTGGGTCTGCAGTGGACAGAGTAATATGGAATGGAGTGGTGATCAAAAGTTACCCCAATCCCTGGAGGAAGCCCCGGAAGCAGATCATGAGAATATTCGTTTTTTCTACATTCCTAAAACAACCTCGGACTATCCTCAGGATCGTTGTGAAGGAAGCTGGAAGGTATGCACCCCTGAGGAAATGGTTCACTTCAGTGCCGTGGGCTATTTTTTTGGCAAGCACCTGCACCAGAAACTGGATGTCCCAAGCGTAATGGGCACCAGGATCAACTTCCCCATGATCGCCTAAAGCCCCCC
>JAAZXX010000179.1 GCA_014239995.1 Verrucomicrobiia bacterium | reverse complement strand
CCATGTTTATGCCCAAAGATTGATCCAAAAAGGAAAAGCCTTCGTTTGCGATTTATCTGCAGAGGACTTCATGCGGACCCGTGGCACGCCCACCCACCCGGGCGAAGCAAGCCCTTTTCGAGACCGTTCAGTGGCAGATAACCTCGAGCTTTTCGAACGCATGCGAGCAGGTGCGTTCGAAGACGGTAGCAAGACCCTGCGTGCCAGGATCGACATGGCTTCGCCGAATATCCATATGCGTGACCCCGCACTCTATCGCATTCGCAGGCTACACCACCATCGAACTGGGGATACTTGGCCAATCTATCCCATGTATGATTTTGCCCACTGTTTAAGCGATGCTATTGAAGGTATCACACATTCCCTCTGTACATTGGAGTTTGAGGTTCACCGCCCCCTCTACGAATGGATTCTAGAGCATGCCCTTGGAGAAGAAGCACGCCCCCGCCAAATCGAGTTTGCGCGTCTAAACCTTGGATACACGATCCTGAGCAAACGTAAACTCCTGCAACTCGTGGAGGAAAAACATGTGTCGGGATGGGATGATCCTCGCATGCCTACGGTTTCCGGATTGCGGCGACGCGGCGTCACCCCAGAGTCCGTAAGGCAATTCTGTAAACGAATTGGTATCACGAAATATGACGGCATTACAGACATCGCGGTGTTTGAACACAGCATCAGGGAAGATCTCAACAAACGGGCAATGCGCGTGCTCGGGGTGCTGCACCCTCTGAAGGTGGTCATCGAGAACTTGCCGGAAGATCATATCGAAAAATTGGATGCTGTAAACAACCCGGAGGACCCTGAATCCGGAACCCGGCAACTGCCCTTCTCACGAGAAATCTATATTGATCGGAATGATTTTATGGAGGAAGCCCCCAAGAAGTTTTTCCGACTGAAACCCCAGGGGGAGGTTCGACTTCGCTACGCCTACATCCTCAAGTGCGAAGAGGTCATCAAGGACGACAACGGAAAAATCGTGGAACTGCGGGCCAGCATTGATCCGGACTCCAAACGAGGAGGGGCCACGGCCGGACGCAAGGTTAAAGGAACCATCCACTGGGTGTCCAAGGCACACGCAGTCGACGCCGAAATTCGACTTTACGATCGCCTTTTCACCGCAGAACAACCCGATTCAGGTAAGGGAGGGTCAGATTTCAGGAACTTCCTGAACCCCGATTCACTTCAGGTAATCAAGGGGTGCAAGCTGGAATCCAGCCTGGCGCACGCAGTTTCATCCAAGTCTTATCAGTTCGAACGTGTGGGTTATTTCTGTCTGGACTCCTTCGATTCAGACAAAGAAAATCTGGTTTTTAATCGGACCATCGCACTGAAAGACGCCTGGGCAAAAATGAAAAGGTAGTTTGCCTGAGAAGGAGTGGCCAGTTAAATGAGGTGGCATCCATGGAGGAAAGGCCTGAATGCATGGTCGAAACTCCATCGCGATATGGCTGGACACAGCCTGAGCCAGGGTCAAGACAAGCACCGGGACTCCCCAAGCGTGACATCACCTCCAGCCCCCATCAGAGGGTGTCGTGTCACCTCGGCGTCAGGTGCGCTACTCAAGGATACGCCTGCGGAATTGAAATGGTGTGACCCCGCAAACACGCCTGAACCGATGGATAAAAGTACTTTTGTTCTGAAAGCCCACCTTTTGGGTAATCTCGTCAAGTGCCAACTTGTTTTGGATCAGCAGTGTTTTGCTTAATTCAAGGCGCTGTCGGATGATGTATTGCCGGGGACTGACTCCCATGTTGATTTTAAATTGCCTGATGAAATAAAACAGGCTCAAGCCGGCGGCATCCGCCATTTTTGCGACCGATAAGCCATTGCTTCCCAGATGAGCATGTACATATGCCAAAGCTCGTTTGAGCTGAAAAGGGGCAAGACCACCCGATGTGGAGTACTCCTCGGTGATGCCATTTGCGTGAAACATAGCCAAATGCAAGCCCAAGGTCTTCGCCATGACCGCTGCATACATTTTTCCACACGGTTGCCGGTCCTTCATCTGTTCGTAAATCTGCATGCACGCAGCCTTAAGAAAACTATCCCCAGTGGCGCAGGTGGGTTGAATGATAACCGAGGCAGATTTGAGGTATTCCGTGCATACCTGAGTCATGAGTCTTGGGGTAGGGGAAATGGTGAGGAAATCCAGGGTATCACTTGAATGCATGGAAATGTGGCTTTCTGACGGGTGAATCATGACTTGGCCCCGGGCAAAATCCAATTTTTTGCGCCTTCCTTTCAATTCCATTTCCACTGTGACAGTTTGCGACATGGGGACCATCAAAACATGGTTTTGAAAAATACCTTCTATGCTAAAGCCCTTGACTCGGTGACGTTCCGCGCGAAGGTTCGGCCACTTGAGTGCACGACTCGATTCGACGACACCCTTGGTCAGCGGTCGCCTTTCACCTGTGCCCTGATCCAGGACGATTTCTTGACTAGACGGATCCACCATGACTGAAAATATAACCTCTTAATCCAATGATTCCTGACATGAAAAGGTTCTTATTTTTCACATACCTGCAATGGTCGCAGCAGGGACTTGAAACATGACTTACGCGAAAAAAAAGGTTACATGATATTTTAAGTCAGGTACAAAAACCCACCCGGATCACAGAGGAACCAAATACCGTATTTCCAATGCCAGCACGGGCTCTTTTATGTCATGCAGGAATCCCTGTCCCAAACCATACGCTTCACCAAAGGGAGAACGGACGACATCAAAACTTGGAAGGCATGATCCAGGGTGATGATGAAGATGGGTGGAGTCCTTTACCTACCCGAACGCCTATCACAGATCCCCTACTGGGCATCATGAGTTGATGAACCAATATGGGTGCATGTCTTTGCGAAAAGACGCATTCTTCGAAGACAATAAATAGGATTGCGCATTGCCTGGACCTTATCTGAGGAGGTATTTTCTACAAAATCCAGCATCACCGGGTTTGCGGAAGTTTCACCCCATTGACTGGATGTTCTCTTACCCCGGGAGACTCTGGCGCTGGTTCCAGTCTGCCAAGGAACAAAATCTGCAATGGTTTTAAGTTGTTGTAAACATGACAAAAAAAGCGAAGGTTTTATGCCCTCGTTGAGTGACATTTTTCAGGACCATGGCAGTGATTGCAATACATGCTGTAATTTTGTAGCTTTCAAGCATGCATTCCAGAGACCTTGCGCAGCAACATGGTTTTGTGGGAAATACCTTCTCCATGCCTAACTCTTCCGACCAGTGGAACCGGTTTCAACTGTCACCCGATCAAAGAGCCTTTTACCGAAAAAACGGCTACGTAAGCGGCATCCGTATCCTGACAGATGCCCAGGTGGAAACTTTGCGCGAGGAATTGACTGTTTTTTTTGATCCCACGCACCCAGGAAACGAGCGGTGGCATGAATACCACTCCAATGAATCCGGGGATCCGGAAAACACCCTCTTTCACGCATTGGGAAGCTGGAGAATGAGCCCTGGATTTCATGATATCCTTTGGCATCCCGCCTTCACCGTACCGGCTGCCCAGCTCCTCGAGGGCCCCGTCCGCTTCTGGCATGATCAACTTTTCTGCAAGCCTGCCAAACATGGTGGTGTGGTTGCATGGCATCAGGATTATTCCTACTGGACCCGCACACGGCCGATGGCACACTTGAGCTGTTGGATTGGTCTTGATGACGCAAACCCATCGAATGGCTGCCTCCAATACATACCCGGCAGCCATAGGTGGGATCTGCTTCCCATTACCGGACTCGCAGGCGACATGGAGGGAATTCGCAAGGTGCTTACCGATTCGCAGTGGGAGGATCTCCAAAGTCCTGTTGCCATTGAATTAAAGAAAGGGGAGGCCTCGTTTCATCACCCTCTCATGGTACATGGATCCCGTGAAAACCGCTCGGCATGTCCTCGACGTGCCTTGGTTTTAAATGCTTTCCGCGATGGCACATTGAGCAATTCCAATGAAGCCATGCTCCAGGGAATTCCGCCTGTCCCCAGAGGCTCCAAAATGGAGGGACCTTTCTTTCCTCTGCTCTTTGATCCCACAAACCATGACCTTGAAATCAAGGCTCGCACATGAAAATACAACCTGCACGGTATTTGAGGCCTTCAGTCAACATGCTCCTTATCTGCCTGACAAGCTGTCAACTGGCAATGGCTGCCCATTCTTTCCAAAGCACGTGGGAGTCCATTCCTGACCGTGTATGGATCGGGGCCGACTACTGGGCCAATCCCATGGAGGACTGGCAGATCACGGATGGACGACTGGAATGCCTTCACGGTGCAAGAGACCGGAACGTGCATCTACTGACAGCCGATGCCGCCCTGCGCGAGGGCACACTGGAAATGGAGGTCCGGCTGGGACGCCTGACAGATCCTGACATCCAAGGATCCGCCGGGTTTCGCATAGGGATTCGTGATGAAATCGACGACTACCGTGCGCGCTGCATCAGGGGAAAGGGCATTGATATCGGCATCACCCACGATGGCTTCCTTTTCGTGGGTGACCAACGGGCCAAAAACCCCATCGCAGATACTGCCCTGACCGATCTTCTCCTGGCGATACGGGGCGAAACTCGGGGCAAAAACTTCCTGATATCCATTGAGGCTCTCAGCACCAGGACCCGTGCCAGCCATGGATTTTTTGCTGCCCGCCTGAAGGATACCGACACCACGGGCAATGTGGCTCTGGTCAATAACCATCAATCAGGAAAGGCACGCTACTGGTTCCGCCAGTGGAAGGTGGCCGGTTCCAAGCTGGACCTGCATGCAAACCGCAAATGGGGACCTATCCTCTGGACCATGCACACGCTCCATCACGATGGGCAGCAACATACGCTCTCTCTCACCGCCCAGATGCCCCCCTTGGGCAAAAGCGAAGCAAGCGATGCCACGTTCCAATATCGCGTCAATGGTGATTGGATCGATGTGGGGCCTGCCCGTATCGATCCCCTGAGCCGCACAGCCAACTGGAACATTATCGACTGGCCTGCAAATCAGGATCGTCCTTATCGCGTTCTTTATAAGACGCACCAGTATGCAGGCACCATACGCCGGGATCCGAACGACAGACAAGCCCTGGTCATAGCAGGCTTTACTGGTAACCAGGACACAGGATTTCCAAATCTTGAGACCGTCCGCAACATTGGCATTCAGGATCCCGATATGCTCTTTTTCTCAGGAGACCAGATTTATGAGAACGTCGGGGGTTACGGTATCCTTCGAGAAGGAGTCGAGCGCCCTGTGCTCAATTACCTGCGTAAATGGTATCTCCTGGGTTGGGCCTTTGGAGACCTGATGCGTGACCGTATCACGGTCTGCCTACCCGACGATCATGATGTCTATCAGGGAAACATATGGGGTGAGGGCGGTGCGGCCATGGAAGGAGACAACACCTCAACCAATGGCGGTTACATCCAGCATCCCGCCTTTGTCAACGCCGTGCATCGCACCCAAACAAGTCATCATCCGAAAATGCCAGACCCGGCACCGATCCTACAGGGCATTCTTCCCTTTCATAACCACCTGGTGTACGGCCGCGTGAGCTTTGCACTGATTGCCGACCGCATGTTCAAGACAGGACCTAAGGCAGTGGCCACCTGGGAAGGTCGCGCCGACCACCTCAGGGACAAGACTTACGATGTCTCCAAGCTTGATCAAGCCGGGCTGGAATTACTGGGAAAACGCCAGGAAACTTTCCTGGAATCGTGGATCACCGACTGGCGGGGAGCCGATTTCAAATGTCTACTCAGTCAGACCATTTTCGTGAACCTGGCCAATTACCACGGAGCCGATCAAACGTTTATCTATGCCGATCTGGACTCCAACGGATGGCCTCAAACGCCACGAAACCGAGCCTTATCCATCCTGCGAAAAGGGTTCGTTTTCCATTACGCGGGAGATCAACATCTACCCTCTGTCACGCGCTATGGTGTCGAGCACTGGAACGATGCTGGCTACGCCTTTTGCGTACCCTCGATCGCGGCGGGTTATCCTCGTGCATGGAGACCAGATACGGAGGGGCGCCTGGTTCAAAACAGGGGAAACGGTCCCAATACCGGCGAATATCATGACGCCTTCGGCAATCATGTCACTGTCTGGGCCATTGGCAACCCCGAACAACAATACCGCAGTGGGCGTATGCATACCCTTCATGACAAGGCATCTGGATATGGTATTGTAAGGTTCAACAAATCAAGCCAAACCATCGATATGGAATGTTACCGACTGGAAACCCAAGCCGACCAAACGAAGGAAGGTGACCAGTTTCCCGGTTGGCCACTGAGGATTCACATCACTGACAACGATGGACGCCAGCCTCAGGGGTTTCTCAAGGAATGTCATGTCGATGGCGTTCAAAATGCCGTTGTCCAGGTATGGAGCGAGACGGACAACATCCTTCAGTATGTCATGCGGATCCAGGGAAACCGATTCCGTCCATGGGTATTCACTGAAGGTATCTACCGAGTGCGTATGGGGGACCCGGATATGGACATATGGAAGACATGGGAACACCTGGAAATCCAACCTTGAAATCCGATGCGCATCAGCGGGAATCCCCTTACATCGCCATGTTCACCATGGAACACAACTCATCAGTGCTGAGGGGAACGGGGTTGCCCTTCATGCTGCTGGCCTGTTCGGCTTTCCCCAGCAACTCAGATAAGGCATCAGACGTCATGCCGTGAGAAGACAGACTGGGAATCTTCAACTGCTCAACCGTTTCCCGCACCCAGTCCAGGGCATCTTCAAATCGAGCGTCCGGAGACTGCAGCATCAAACCCGCCAGTTCCTCGAACCTCAGATGACATGGATGCTGCGGGTATCTTTCCCGCAACACACGATGGTTGATTTCCAGAGAAGCAGGCAGAAGAGCGGCACAAACCGCACCATGCGGTGCCTCCGCAAACATGCCACCAAAGGGGCCCGCAATACCATGCACCGCTCCAAGGCCTGCGTTGGCAAGGGCAAGCCCCCCCAACAGGCTCGCCAGGGCCATATCGGCAAACGCTTTGCGATCACCATCCTGAGCATGAACCCTTCGTATGGAACGTACCACAAGTGGAATCCCCTGCCGACAAAACGCATCGGTAAGCGGATTGGCCTTACAGGATATAAAGGGCTCGATCAACTGTGTAAGCGCATCCAGCCCCGTGCATGCGGCAAGGGCTG
>JAAZXX010000178.1 GCA_014239995.1 Verrucomicrobiia bacterium | reverse complement strand
CTTTCACCTATACGTCGGGCAGGAGCTCAAGCCTGATGACGCTTATGGCACGCTGGTGCGCAATGTGTTGCCCCCTTGGCTTGCCGGTTTTTTTGCTGCTGTCATGGTGGGTGCCATTCTCAGTTCTTTCAACTCAGCGCTCAACAGCACGGCGACTCTTTTCAGCCTGGGAATATACCCCCACTTTCGGAGGGGACAGGTGGAGGATGCGGATGTGATCCGGGGGGGCAAGTACTTCGGTGTCATGGTGGCGTTGATTGCCATGATCACGGCGCCCTTCCTGGCGGGTAACGATAGTATTTTTGCCTACCTTCAGAAGATGAATGGTTTGTATTTTATCCCGATCTTTTCGGTCGTATTTCTGGGTATTTTCAACAGGCGTATACCTGCCTGGGGCGCGAATCTTGCCTTGGTCGTGGGTTTCATCAGTATCGCATTGGGATATTTTGTTCCGGCTTTGTCAAAGCAGGTTGAGGCGATGCATGAGTTCCATTTCCTAGGTGCGGTATTTGTGTTCCTGATCCTCATCATGATAGCCAGTCGGCTTGTGGCCCCCCTTCCGGAGCCATGGGAACACAGGCATTCCGGGGATGTGGACCTGACGCCTTGGAAATGGGCCATGCCCATGGGATTGACACTGGCCATCGCGGTGCTGCTTCTCTACCTGGCATTTGCCGATTTCTCAGTGTTGTCGCAGGCCGCGACCGGGTTGGAGTAGTAGTCCACAAGCTGCACCTCCGCAGGCCTAGGGAGTCCCCAGATACCGTTCGGCGTCAATGGCTGCCATGCAGCCCATCCCGGCCGCAGTGATCGCCTGCCGATAAACCTGATCGGCACAATCCCCTGCTACGAAAACCCCGTCTACAGAGGTCTTGCTGCCTTCCCTGGGCAGGATGTAGCCTGCATCATCCATGTCGATCTGTCCCTTGAAAATCTGGGTATTCGGCACATGGCCGATGGCGATGAAGACGCCGTCACAGTCCAGGCGCGAGGCCTCCCCCGTCTTATGGTTTTGCAGTTGTACGCCAGTGACAGTGTCCTCCTCAATCCCGTGGATATCCGTTACCTCGGAGTCCCATACCATCTCGATTTTCTCATGCTGCATGGCCCTTTGTGCCATGATCTTGCTGGCGCGTAATGCATCACGGCGATGTACCATGTAAACCTTGGAAGCAAAGCGTGTCAGGTAGGTTGCTTCCTCGCAGGCCGAGTCCCCCCCACCGACCACCACCAGGGGTTTGTCGCGAAACATGGGAAGGGCGCCATCACAGGTGGCACAATAGGTGACACCCTTGTTTTCGAGTTTTTGCTCACTGTCAATGCCCAGATGACGGTGGCCTGCGCCGGTGGCTATGATCAATGTCTGGGTTTCCAGCTCCTTGCCGTCGATGCGAAGTTTCGCATGTTTTCCCGAAAGATCCGTCGATTCAACGGTGCCAAACTGGATGCGCGCTCCAAAACGTTCGGCTTGTTTTTGCATGCATTGCATCATTTCAAACCCATTGATGCCCTCGGGGAATCCAGGAAAGTTTTCGACGATACTGGTGGTGGTCAGGAGTCCACCTGGCATGCTGCCGGTGAGCACCAATGGGTTCAGGTTGGCTCGTGCGCTGTAGATGGCGGCGGTCAATCCCGCGCAACCGGTTCCAATAATGACTACATTTTCCATATCTTCTACCCACAATATTACGGGATGACTTCTTGTTTGCAAAGAGAAGTCGTTCTTTGAAGCCCATACCGTCTCCAAGGGTGCGACTCCAAGCATGAATATCCTTGCAGCAAGTCCTCCAGGCAGGGAGGATGTTGTAAGAGTAAACAACATAACATCCAGCTAGAGGTGCATCACATGAGACATACACGTAGACAATTCATGGGCCGGAGTGCTGCCACAGCCTTTGCCTTCAACTTTTTTCCCAGCCGTGTTTTTGGAGCCAATGAACGTATTTGCGTGGCAGGTATTGGTGTGGGGGGCAAGGGACGCGGCGAAATCAATGACAGTGCACGCGCAGGAGCCGAGATCGTTGCGCTATGTGATGTGGACGATTCCCGGGCTGGGGAGACCTACAGGAAATTTCCCAAGGCAAAGCTTTACAAGGATTTTCGCATCATGCTCGAAAAGCAGAAAGACATTGATGCCGTCACCGTGAGTACCCCCGATCATACCCATGCGGTGGCTGCCGTGATGGCCATGAAAATGGGCAAGCACTGTTACTGCCAGAAGCCCCTGACGCATTCAGTCCATGAGGCACGTGTGATGACACAGGTTGCTCGAGCCAATGGTGTTGTGACTCAAATGGGCAACCAGGCTCATGCCGGTGAGCCAATAAGGCGTGCCGTCGAATTGGTTCAGGCTGGTATCATTGGCGACGTGACAGAGGCACACATGTGGACCAATCGGCCGATCTGGCCACAGGGGGTGCATCGTCCGAGTGGCGAACACAAGGTGCCAAACACTTTGGACTGGGATCTGTTTTTGGGACCTGCCCCGTGGCGTCCCTATCATCCCGATTACGCTCCTTTCAAATGGCGCGGCTACTGGGATTTCGGGACTGGGGCCTTGGGAGATATGGCCTGTCACATCATGGACATGGCCTACTGGTCACTTGAATTGGGGGCTCCTGACTCTGTGGAAGCCGAGCAGGAGGGTATGACGGATGAATCCCCTCCTACTTCCTCGATTGTTACCTATCAATTTCCGAAACGAGGCAAGAAACCCCCCGTCAAATTTGTTTGGTACGATGGCAAGAAAAACGGTCAGCAGCATTATCCACCTCCCGATGTCATCAATGGGGAGGATATTTCCAAATATGGGGCCGTGCTGGTTGGCAGCAAGGGTAATCTTTACTTTAACCGTGGTAACACCAACTGGTTGATCAAGGCCAATGGTGTCATGGCAAACACCACTGAAATTCCCAAAACCATTCCTCGTGTCAAAAACGAGGACCAGGAGTGGCTGGATGCCATTCGTGATGGCAAGCCAGACCAACCGCTCTCCAATTTCAGCCGGTCGGGTCCTTTCTCAGAGGTCGTGCTGCTTGGTAATGTTGCGATTCGAACCGGAAAAAAGATCCTATGGGACGCTCAAAACCTGCGGGCAAGCAATGCCCCGGAAGCCGATGCCTTTATCAAGCGTACCTACCGTGAAGGTTGGAGCCTTTGAAACGGTCTTTTGCTCCAGGCACAAGGGCTGGTCAATGTTTCGTATATCTGTTGCGTAGAACCACCTGATTACCTTCAAAAACTGAAACAGGGCCATCTGGCATCGCTCGATGACGTTTTAAGTTCTCGAAAAATGAGGAGGGATTTTTTGCTGAAACTGCTCTAGAAAATAGAATACATGACTGATATGCATGAAGTGGATTACCACATTTATGGAAATGAAATGCAGTTCGTAGAGATTGAACTGGATCCTCAGGAAGCCGTTGTGGCCGAAGCGGGTGGGATGATGTTCATGGATCAGGATATCCAGATGGAGACTATATTTGGAGATGGATCCAGCGAGAAATCCAGTTTTTTTGGATCCATCATGAATGCCGGAAAACGACTGCTGACGGGTGAATCCCTCTTCATGACGGTTTTTCACAATCAGGGAATGGGAAAGGAAAAAGTGGCCTTCGGTTCGCCATACCCAGGTAAAATCATTCCCATGCACCTTGCCGAAATGGGTGGGGAGATGATTGCCCAGAAAGATGCTTTTCTCTGTGCCGCCAAAGGTGTCAGCATCAGTATCGCCTTCCAGAAGAAGATCGCTCGAGGTCTTTTCGGTGGAGAGGGTTTCATTATGCAGCGACTCCAGGGCGATGGCTGGGCCTTCATACACGCTGGGGGCACCATTTATGAGCGAGAGCTACACATTGGTGAGACCTTGCGTGTTGATACAGGCTGCGTGGTTGCCTACCAACCGACTGTTGATTTCGACGTCCAGTATGTGGGTAACATCAAATCGGCTGTTTTCGGGGGGGAAGGCTTGTTCTTTGCGACTCTCAAGGGACCAGGAAAGGTCTGGCTCCAATCCCTGCCCTTCAGCCGTCTGGCAGGACGTGTGCTTGCCTACGCGCCACAGGCGGGTGGCAAGTGACGGGGAGAAGGTTCGATTCTTGGCGGCGTTGTGGGTGGCCTTTTGGATGGGGACAACCATTGATCACGCCCTTTGCATTGTTTTTCCACGGGAAAATTCCATCTTTCCAGCATGGAATCTGTGCTTGTCCTTCATGATCTCTGCCAAATAAATAACCGGGGATCTCAAGCCCTCTAACACCAGGTGCCGCCCCAGGTCGCTTGGTGGTGATACCGATCTTCATTTATCGTGCCACGCTTGGGGGGGTGGGTGTCGACAATCCTTAATCCGCTTGACCTGATCCTTCTCTTACTACTATGTTGCATCGATTAGAGCACACCCATGTTGTCGCAGTTTAAGAGCTTGTTTTCCAATGATATTGGAATTGATTTGGGTACAGCGAACGCGTTGGTTTACGTTCGTGACCAGGGGATCGTACTAAGGGAACCCTCTGTCGTGGCGATTCAGGCAGGGACAACAAATGTGCTGGCCGTGGGCTTGGAGGCCAAGGAAATGCTGGGACGTACCCCCAGCAACATCGTTGCCATTCGTCCGATGAAAGATGGGGTGATCGCTGACTTTGAGATCACTGAATCGATGCTGCGTTCCTTCATTCAGAAGGTGCACTACCGTAAACTCATCGCGCCGCGTGTCGTGGTCGCGGTGCCTTCCGGAATCACGGAAGTTGAAAAAAGGGCGGTCAAGGATTCGGCTACCCACGCGGGTGCCCGCGAAGTCTACCTCATCGAGCAGCCCATGGCTTCGGCCATAGGTGTCGGTCTGCCCGTGCACGAGCCCGCTGGAAACATGATCGTCGATATTGGCGGCGGAACCTGTGAAATAGCCATCATTTCACTGGCTGGGATTGTCTTTGCCCGGAGCCTGAGGGTCGGGGGAGATGAATTCGACGAAAATATTGTGGCACATATGAAGCGTGCCTATAACCTAATGATTGGCGAACGCACTGCGGAGGAAATTAAAATCCGCATTGGTTCGGCTTTTCCTTTGGAGCAGGAGTTGACCATGGAGGTCAAAGGAAGGGACCTAAGCTCCGGGCTTCCCAAAACATTATCGATTTGTTCTGAAGAGGTTCGTGATGCCCTGAAGGAACCATTGAATAGTATTTTGGAATCAATTCGAATCACACTGGAACGCTGTCCTCCTGAGCTATCCGCAGATCTCGTGGATCGGGGTATCGTGGTTGCGGGCGGTGGTGCCTTGTTAAGGGGCATTGACCGTCTTGTGGCTGAGGAAACCGGCCTTCCCGTTCACATTGCCGATGATCCTTTGACGGCTGTGGCGGAGGGGACCGGGCGTGTCTTGCATGAACTTCAGTTTTTGAAACGAGTTGCTTCCTCAAGCCGAACCTGATTGCGTTCGCCCCTGGAAAACGGGGCGGAATGCTTAAGTACCCCAATATCATCACAGTTTGCTCGGTTATACTGGCAGGTGCATTCCTGCTAAGCTTGCCGGTGCGCGTCAACAGCCAACTCAAGTGGATGGTTGCAGGCGTTTTCTTGCCTTTTTTGGGCTTAGCGGAGACTGTCGGTCAACCGGTTGAAGCTGCTCGCAAGCTCGTGGTTTCCAAGCAGGAAATTCTGCGTGAGAACCAGCGCCTGCGGCGGGAACTGCAAGGTGTCAAGATCGCCATGCTCCAAAAAGAGGCGGTGCTCTCCGAGAACATTCTTCTGCGGGAGGCAATCGGCTGGAAGAAGAAACAACCCTGGCGACTTCTACCAGCTCGGGTGCTTGTTCAGGACCCTTCAAATTGGTGGCGCAGTCTTTATATCAACGTTGGAACCGATGATGGCGTGGTCGAAAGTGTTCCGGTTTTATCACCCATGGGGCTGGTCGGAAAGGTTGAGCAGGTGGGACGGCATCGATCCCTGGTTCGCCTGGTTGGGGATCCCCATTGTCGGGTTGCTGCCATGCTGTCCAAGGGGAGGGGTAATTCCGGTGATGAGGAAGCGCATGGAACCATCATGCCGGGTCGGGATACTTCGTTCAATCCAAGGCTTGTTTATTTCCAACACCTACCCTCCAGCGCCGAGTTGCATCCTGGAACCAAGGTTGTCACCAGTGGCATGGGCGGTGGATTCCCGCGTGGTATTCATATTGGGCATATCATTGATAGCCGTTTTTCTGGTGTTGGTTTGTTTGCCGAGGCTCGGGTAAGGCTGACGGTGGACTTGAATCGATTAGAAATGGTGTGGCTGAAGTTGCCTGAGTCCAGCGAACCCCAAAAACCGAGTGAGGTCGATACGCCCTCAATGTTGCCATTGCCCTAGTCGAAGGATCCAACCATGTCTCGTTCCACATTCACATGCATGATTTTAGTCGCGATGGCTTCTGTATACCTCGAAGCCAGGTGGTCGATCATTGAAGGGCGCTGGCGAGCTCAGGTTGACCTTCTGCCTGTATTCGCCGCTTATGCTGCCTTGCACGGTGGTCGCAGGGTGATGGTCGGGGTCGCCTTGGTCAGCGGCACTTGGCTGGATTTACTGTCCGCCAATCCCCTCGGAACCTCGCTTTTGTCCCTCACTCTAACGTCCTTCATACTGCACGGCGCGCACGAAATGATCCTCAAAGGACAATTGGCAGCTCAAAGCTTCATTTGTTTTTCAGCAGGTGCGCTTAATACATTTATGTCCGTTTTGTTCCTTTGGGGGAGTGGCATGGAGCCTTTGATTGGCTGGGGTACCCCTTGGCAGATCATGGTCAACGCCCTGATGTGTGGCCTGGTGGGCCCCTTTCTTTTCATAATATTGAACCAGTTGGATCGGTGGGTGTCGTATGAACCGATGGCAAAACCCTGGCACCGAACTGTGGTGGAAGTGAAACGCAATCGGCACTATCACTGATTTTATGAACATGCAACCCCTCAACAGCATGCGTCGCAAAGACTCTGGTCTCCAATGGCTGACTTTAGTTTTGCTGCTGCTTTTTGGCATCCTTGCGGTGGGTTTATGGTATGTTCAAATTGTTTCCTTCAAAAAATATGAGAAGTATCGAGAGGTCCAATCTTACCGAACGGTAAGGATTCCAGCGCCTCGTGGACGCATCTATGATCGATATGGACGTTTGCTTGCCGATAATCAGCCCAAGTTCAACGTCGTGCTTTATCTCGATCAGCTTCGGGATGATTTTCGGCAGACTTATAAACGCTTCAAGGGAGACAGAAA
>JAAZXX010000177.1 GCA_014239995.1 Verrucomicrobiia bacterium | reverse complement strand
GGCCTGTCATGATGGAGGCTCGGGTGGGTGTGCATACAGGTGCGGATGCGTATCCGTTGGTGCATCGAATGCCTTTCAGGGCTAACGCGTCCAGATGGGGCGTGTCCACTTGGAGGTTTCCCTGGCAGTGGAGGTCCATCCAACCAAGATCATCCGCCAGGATCAAAACGATGTTCGGGCGTTTCTCGGCCCATCCTGAGGATGGGAAGACGGTGGCGATGGCGACAAGCATGAAGCAGAACTGTCGAATCAGACGGGACATGCCTGCAATCTGCACGGCCAAGGTCCTTTAGGCGAGCCCGAACTGGAGTAAGATGGTGATAAGCCGGGGTCTTGATATCATGGAGCGATTCCAGCCATGCTTGCCCTTCAATGGTCGTCCTTGACTCCGTCTCGCTCACTCGTAAGATGCCCGCTTTATTGTTAAGCAAGGAAATTGGCAAAATATGAGCACTATCTACGAAATTGATGCACGTGAAATCCTGGACTCCCGCGGTAATCCGACGGTGGAAGTGGACGTTATACTCAGCAGCGGCGCGCTTGGGCGCGCTGCGGTTCCATCAGGGGCCAGCACTGGTGAAAATGAAGCCTTGGAGCTGAGGGATGGCAACAAGAAACGCTATCTGGGGAAGGGAGTCTCGAAGGCTGTCAAGAACATCAAGACCAAGATAGGTCCTGCGCTGCAGGGGGTGGATGCCACCGACCAGCTCGAAGTGGACCGTATTATGCTGGATCTGGATGGGACGGAAACCAAGTCCAAGCTTGGTGCGAATGCCATTCTTGGGGTCTCCATGGCCACCGCGAAGGCAGCTTCGGAAGCATTGGCACTGCCTTTGTTCAAGTACCTGGGAGGTCCCAACGCCAAGGTATTGCCTGTCCCCATGGCCAACGTGATCAACGGTGGGGCTCACTCGGATGCTCCGATCGATTTTCAGGAATTCATGATCATGCCCAAGGGGCTGGATACCTTTTCCGAGGGTCTGCGTGCCATTACGGAGATTTTTCACGCCCTGAAAGGCGTGCTCAAGCAGCGAGGCATGTCCACCGCGGTCGGTGATGAAGGTGGCTTTGCTCCCAATCTGGATTCTACCGAGGATGCCTTGGATGCGATTTTGAAGGCTGTGAAAGTGGCGGGTTACAAGTCAGGCAAGGAAATCTTCCTGGCCTTGGATGTAGCTTCCTCCGAGTTTTACAATGCCAAGTCCAAAAAATATGTTTTCAAGAAAAGTTCAGGCGAAAAAGTGTCTGGTGCCGACTTGGTGGATTATTACGACCAACTGACCCGTAAATACCCCATCATCAGCATTGAGGACGGTTGTGATGAGAACGATTGGAAAACGTGGAAACTCCTGACCGATAGGATAGGTGATCGTGTCCAGCTCGTTGGAGATGATCTATTTGTCACCAACGTGAAGTTTCTTCAACGGGGCATTGATGAGGGTGTGGGTAATTCGATCCTGGTCAAGGTAAACCAGATTGGATCCATGACTGAAACCTTGGATGCGGTGGAGCTTGCACAGGGGCATAACTACACCGCGGTGATCAGTCATCGATCGGGAGAAACCGAGGATGCCACCATCGCGGATATTGCCGTGGCAACCAACGCGGGGCAAATCAAGACCGGATCTCTCAGTCGCTCCGACCGTCTGGCCAAGTATAACCAACTGCTCCGCATTGAGCAGATGCTTGGCAGGCATGCCGTTTATGGTGGTAAGATGTAAAGTGCCCGTGGTAGCACATGTGCCTCCCCAGCAGGAGGTCCAAGCTTGAGCTTTCGTTGAATTCTCGCTTGAGTAAAAATAAAAGCGCGTGATCGGAGCAACCCATTGCTGATCACGCGCTTCTTTTCAAACCGGAGGAGAGCCGGTGCCCTCCCCTTTAGGACATCCAGCCCGGACGGTATTCGCGCTGAATGATGTCTGAAATATCCATGTTCTTTGCCTGCAGACGGGTGCTGTCCCACTCAATACGCCCACTGGTTTTCAGGGCTGCATTCCCCAACAGAATGGACTCCGTCATCTGCGAGGCATAATCGAAGTTTGACATGGCGGGTCGTCCGCCACGCATCGCCTCCACCCATTCATTCTTCATGCCCTGGTCTCCCTTGCCATTGCGGGGAAGCCATGGAGTGGGTGCTTCGTATCCCTTGAAATCGTCCCCGGGAAGAAGTTTCCAGCTTGATCCGTAATCATTGGGTGAATAAAGCACTCCTTTGTCCCCGATCATCAGAGATCCGCTGTTGGTTGGTTTTTCGCCGTAGAATAGATCCTTGGGCGGTAGGTTTTTCTTTCCGCCCGGCAATTTACCTTCATACCAGTAATAGTCCACAGGTGGCATGGCGCCGCGGGCTCCAAATTCGGTCTTGGTCGTGGCCCAGGCAGGGAAGGTTTCATCATTGATGGGGCCGTGGTCCAAGGCTTCCACACTCAAGGGGTGCCCTAGATTCAATGCCATGAATGCCAGGTTTGCCGTATGACAACTCATATCCCCGATGGCACCGGTGCCGAAATCCCACCAGCCACGCCATTTAAATGGGTGATAGGCATTGTGGTAGGGCCGGTCAGGTGCTGCCCCAAGAAAAAGATACCAATCCACATGGTTGGGAACAGCGGGTGTGCCCTGGGGGCGGGCTGTGATGCCGGGTGCCTGGGGCCACACCGGACGATTGGTCCAGACGTGAACCTCGCGCACCGCACCGATCGCACCGGAACGGATGACTTCCACGCCGCGCCGGAGGCCGTCCGAAGCCGTGCCTTGATTGCCCATTTGCGTGGCGACTTTGAATTGGCGTGCGGCCTGTCCCATGCGCCGCGCCTCGTAGATGGAGTGGGTCAGAGGTTTCTGGCAATAGACGTGTTTGCCAAGGCCCATTGCCATCAGTCCGGCAGGTGCATGGGTGTGATCCGGGGTGCTGATGGTGACGGCATCGATTTGTGAGTCCATCTCCTCCAGCATTTTGCGATAATCCTTGTATTTCTTCGCACCTGCAAATTTCCCTCCCTTTGCGTCCAGTCGTGTGAGATCAATATCACAGATGGCCACCACATCACCCAGGTTTCCAGCCTGATCGATATCACTCGATCCCTTACCTCCTATACCAATGCCGGCAAACGCAATACGGTCGTTAGCGCCGAAGACCCGCTTGGGAAAGAAATTGAATGCGAAGGCAGAGGACGCCGCGCTGCCTATGAAGGATCGGCGTGACACTTGTAAAGTCTTGTTTTTTTTAGACATAAGCATGGATAGGAATTCAATCTTTAACTCTTGAGGACTTTTCCATCCTAGCTAAGGGTTACATGAAAATCAAGATTTGATCTTCCTAAAATGAGGCCGGCTCATCGTGGTTCCAGCCGCAACGTTCTCTTGGTCTGCTCTTGCCTGCTCAGGCCCAAGGAAAGTAGAGCAGGATTCTTCTACCGAACCTGTTGATGCACTTGTTTTGAATCTATCCAGTGGCCCGGGAATATGTTTTTTATGGACCCATTTTCTCAAGACACATACAATTTCCAAACTCAAGCATCACACCATGTGTTGCTCAACATTGCCAAGACCATGACCATGAAGAAGCCACTCGGTAAGGGATTATCGCCGCTGATGAAGGAAAGCCAGCAGGGCGATGGAGTGTTTCGCTCGGCAGGACAAGGCATGCAGCATGCTTCCTCGGCCAACGGCCCCATGAAAGGGGTCTCCCGCCTGATACATGGTCATGAAACTGGGGAATCGCACCAAAACTCCTCCGGGGATACCGACAATCCATTTCATGGTGAGGAAGAGGTGACGGATGTGGTTTCCACCCGTCAAGTGCCGGACTGGCTTTTTTACCTGGGTGATCTCGTGCTGCTTTCGATGGTGGTATGGATGGTGGTCCTCAGTCCGAACGCTCCTACTCCGGTGGACTGGTTCAACAGTCTGATGATCACGTTCTTGGCTGCTCTTCTCGGCGGGTATCCCTGGTTACGTAACGTGCTTTCCAATACAGGATCGGTCCAGGCTGAGGAAATCCCGCAATGGAGCCTTGCTTACAAACAACTCCCTGATGGGACTGAAAAAATATTTGTGATCCATTTGCATCCGCCTTTTACAGCAGTTGAAATCACCGAAACCAGCTGGAGTGGTGTCATCCCTAAGCCCATCTGGTTGTCGGGGTCGCCTGATATTTCGCCGGACCACATGAAGCGGCTTCTCATGGGGGCTGCCAAGTTTTACAAAGGTCAGCGTGATCCATCTGATGCACGAAACAAGGCCATCAGCGTCGCATGAAATCCAAGTTCGCGACTGGGTGAACACGAAGAGATGGTGTTCCTGAACCCCAGAGAGATGTGCCTTTAACGGTCCTGATGAGCCGTGATTCCTTTATTGAACACAGACTTCAGGTCCCTTAGGGTTGCTCCGTCCCTTATGAGCCGATCGAGTTTGAAAGTCAGGGCTTGTGTATTGGTCGTGAGCTCAGCACCGCTGTCCTGTGGCTCGGAACCAGCGCCTCTGATCCATGTCCGGGGGAAAGGGCAGCGAAGACGAGATGCTGTTATGTCAGGAGTATGGAGCCATGGTGTCATTAACTTTCGGTCCACGTCCGTTAAAGGGGGGGCTTGGACACCGGTGTATGGGTATTTGCCCAACCTGCCGCTCAGGACCTTTGGAGGGCGAGCATGGTTGACAGGCAATATTGCTGCACACAGGGGGCTTACCCTTCATTCAACTTCGCACAGCAGACGGCTCTTTGGAGCATGCTGCACCTTGAAAGATCGTTTCTCCCCTGAACACAACATGCATCCAACACAGGAAACCACATGAGCCAACCAAGCTATCAAACGCCCCCCAAGGACTGGAAGGGGATCGCAAAGCAACTGGGTCCCGGTCTGATCATCTCTGCAAATATTGTCGGATCAGGTGAGTTAATCGTGACCACCAAGGTGGGCGCAGACGTTGGATTTATCCTGCTGTGGTTCATTATCCTGGGGTGCATGATCAAGGTTTTTCTCCAGGTGGAACTCGGGAGATATGCGATGACGCATGGAAAGACGACCCTTCAGGCCATGGATGCGGTTCCTGGCCCCAGATTTGCAGTAATTCTTCGTTTCTTGAACATACGCGCTGAAGGTTCCTGGCTCGTCTGGTGTTGGCTGGTGATGTTCATCGCCACTTTTTTTCAGGTTTCTGGAATGGTGGGTGGGATTGCCGGTGTGTTTGAAACTGGGGTACCCTCCATGTCCAATCCGCCAGCGTGGTATGTTGAAGGACAAGCTGGGGTGAGCGCCCCGATGGTCGCTGAACGCTGGCAGCAGTTGTTGAACACCGGATGGGCCCTCTTGATTACGGGCTCCTGTGCGTTGCTCCTGTTGATAGGGCGTTACCGGTTCATTGAACGTTTTTCCACGACCATGGTGGCCGGCTTCACCCTGTTCACTATTTTTGCGGTCTTTTCGCTCTACACAACCGACTATGGAATCACGGCCAAACAGATAGCTGAGGGACTGAGATTTTCCATGCCGGACAAGTTCATCACCGCATTTGCAGCATTTGGGGTGATTGGTGTTGGGGCGGCGGAATTGATTTATTATCCCTACTGGTGTCTTGAAAAAGGATATGCCCGCAACGTGGGGCCTAAAGACGACTCACCGGAGTGGGAAGAACGTGCCCAGGGATGGATGCGTGTCCTGAAGTGGGATGCCTGGGTTTCCATGGTCATCTACACGGGGGCTACAGTTGCTTTTTATCTCTTGGGTGCTGCGGTTTTGCATGGAAAAGGGCTGGAGGTCACCAACAACGATTTGATCCCAACATTGTCCAACCTTTACCGTGAATCCTTCGGTATTCCCGGATTGTGGATCTTCCTTGTGGGGGCGCTGGTAGTGCTTTATTCCACGGTTTTTATTTCAACGGCTTCCAATGCAAGGTTGTCGGCCGACTTGTGGTTGCTTTTCACCGGGAAGGGTAAAAACAAGGAGCAGGATCGCTCCACATTGATCAAACGGGCTTGTGTCCTGATTCCCATGCTCTATTTTATTTTCTATCTTTCCGTGGGAAAACCCCTGACCCTCGTGTTTATTGGAGCACTGGCGCAAGCATTGATGCTTCCCTTTCTATGTTTTGCAGCCCTTTATTTTTATTATTTCCAGACACATCGAGCCCTTTTACCAGGCAGAATGTGGTTGATACTTCTCTGGATCTCCAGTCTGCTGATGACCGCTGTTGGGTGCTACCAATTGTTCGAAAAACTAAAGTAAAGGGCATCCTTTTTCACATCGAGGAGAGGCAATGTCATGCCCGTTGCTGCATTGATCGGTGGTTTGTCATGGTTTTTCTGCTACAGGGATCAGTCTGATTTGCCTTACATCCATAACGGCTCCCCCAGCTTTTCGTTGGGGTTTGAGTTCCACCTGGTAGCGGTCAGGTCTTGGCAGATGTACTTCTCCGACAATGCGTGGAACGAAATGTTGGAAATGGCCGGTTTCCTCAATGAGAAACTGGAGGGTCGTGTCATGAATCTGGAGTTTTACCTCACTTCCACCATGCCCCTTGCCGCAACCCTGAAGCAATTCCACACCGTAAAGGCCCGGGCGGAGCAGTTCAAACTGCCACGCAGGGTAATCCAACTCGTTGACCCAATAGCCGAGGGTGTTTTTGTGAGGCTCAGGTTCATACTGGAGTTTTGTGCCATGGGTGGTGGCATCGCGGGCATGGAGCAGGATGGATCCATCGGCCAGTTGTCGGATCGGTTCGCCGTCCTGGGTCGGTCGCAATACAATATGGCTGAGGGTGATCTCTTCCTGAGAGCCTCCATTTACCTGGAGGGACCACTCAATCTCACCACTTGCAGGTATCTTGACCTTGCCAAGAGGAAGGGCTTGCGTCAGTGAAGGATGATCGATGGATGAAATTTCCCTGGAGGCTTTTGAGTCTGCCAACAGAAAAATTAATTTCAGGTCTCTCCCGGAGTTTGACTTGAAATAGCACTCAGTAGAGAAACTTCCAGGTCTTGAGGCCTGGAAACTACCTTTCCAGATAATCCCGCCTTGAGTTTCTGCTCCTTTATTGGAAGGAACAAGGCACCAACGGCCATCCTTGAACTGGTGGTTCGGTTTTTTCTTGTCCAGGCGCAGCATCGTGGGGACCTGCGAGTCGTTTTGATCCCAGACCTTGGTGGCGACAAATACTTGCTTTCTTTTAATATCATCCCAAATATTTAAAGATTTTAGGTATGCCTCTGAGGACGGTGTAATTGCACTTACACGTGTATGAAAAGTTTTGTTA
>JAAZXX010000176.1 GCA_014239995.1 Verrucomicrobiia bacterium | reverse complement strand
GTTGCAAAACCGTTTTTGTCTGGTGTTGCAATGTGGGTCGCACCGATGACATGCAATGGTTTGAGTAAAACGCTTTGATTCGGAATCGAAACGGCGACATGTGGTGTGCAAGAAAAGAATGGTTTTGTTTCCCTGTGTGCCTATGATTTTGACTCAAACCATGAGGTGTTCTTCGACGCGCTGGCCTGGGTTGCTGAGCGTCGTTGCGAATGTCCTCCCGAAGTCATTAATGAGGTCCCATAACCCAAACACACGTATATGAACTCGAGGAATATTTTTTCACTGGTGGTATTCATCCTTTGTTTTCTTTCTGGTTTGTCTCTCAGCGCAGACAGGCAAGGACCCGTACGAGTCCTTTTCCTTGGACACGAGGCAGAGCATCACCCTTCCAATGAGTATTACCCGATGCTTGCTCAGGCCTTGGGCCGCGATGCCATCTATTTTGATTACGTGACGTCAGTGGAGGAGGCGCTGGGGAATGCCGCTTACCTCCAACAATTTGACGCCTTGTTACTTTACGCGAACCACGCCGAGATTTCTCCAGGCCAATGGGAAAACCTGTTGGCCTACGTGGAGCAGGGAGGTGGTTTTATCCCTGTGCATTGTGCCAGTTGGTGCTTTGGCAACGAACCGCAGTTCGACAAGCTTGTGGGTGCTCGTTTTGCATCTCACCAGTCGGGGGTGTTCAGGCCGTCAACCATTCGTCCTGGACATGATGCCATCAGGGACGTGCCAGAAATGGAGGCCTGGGATGAAACCTATGTGCACGTTAACCACCACACGGAGAATCGGATGGTGTTGCAGGTCCGTGAGGTAGACGGACCAGATGACAATATTTCCAAACCTGAGCCGTGGACATGGGTTCGGACACAGGGTAAAGGCAGGGTTTTCTACACGGCCTCGGGGCATGACCAGCGTGTATGGAGCCAGGGTGCCTTCCATCAACTGCTCAGGAAGGGGATTCTTTGGGCCATTGGCGACACACGACGCGCACTTTATGAGGCCTTTGTGGACAAAAGAACCCCGTTGCATTATTCGGAACGAAGTCACATCCCGAATTATGAAAATCGGCCCAAGCCCTTGAAATACCAGGCCCCACTTTCTCCAGAGGACAGCATGGATTACACGCGTGTTCCCCTTGGATTTCGACTGGAATTGTTCGCCAGTGAACCGGATATCATCAACCCCATCTGCATGGCATGGGACCATCGAGGGCGTCTCTGGGTGGCCGAGACGGTGGATTATCCAAATGAACTCAGCGACAATCGTCAGGGAAACGACCGCATCAAGATCCTGGAAGATAGCAATGGCGATGGGCGCTGTGATAAGGTGACCGTCTTTGCGGATGGTTTGAACGTACCCACCTCGATTGTTTTTGCCAACGGAGGCGTGATCGTTGCACATGCCCCTGATTTCCTGTTCTTCATGGATACCAATGGGGATGATCGTGCTGATGTCCGTCAGGTGCTTAACAGCGGTTGGGGGGTCACAGACACCCACGCCGGGCCTTCCAATCTTCGCTATGGCCTGGATAACCATGTCTGGGGTGCTGTGGGATATTCCGGTTATGCAGGAATGAAGGGGGGGCGCGAGGTGCGCTTTGGAAGCGGGGTTTTCCGCATGCACGCCGATGGCTCGGCGGTCACATTCATGCACCAGTTCAATAACAATACCTGGGGGCTTGGTTTCAACAGTGCAGGCGACGTGTTCGGATCGACCGCCAATCGTAATCCTGCTTTTTTCTGTGGTATGCCTGCGACTGCCTACAATGGAAAACGGGGTATGACCGCTGAGATGATTACGGATCGCCCTGAGTTTCACCCGATCACGCCGAATATTCGTCAGGTCGATGCATTTGGTCAATACACTGCGGGAGCTGGTTATGCCCTTGCCACTTCTGATCGTTTTCCTCCAGCCTGGCGCGATACCATGGCCTTTATCGGAGGGCCCACCGGAAATTTGCTTGGCATGTATCAGAACCTTCCCGAGGGTTCAGGTTACAGGGCCGTGAATCGTTTCTCGCTGATTGCCAGTGCTGACGAGTGGTTCTCCCCGGTTGCCGCGGAAGTGGGACCTGACGGGCATCTGTGGGTGGCAGACTGGTATAATTTCATCATTCAGCATAACCCCACCCCAAGTCCAGAGCGGGGAGGTTACCAGGCTCAGCGAGGTCAGGGAAATGCCCACGTGAATCCCAATCGTGACCGACAGCACGGTCGTATCTATCGCCTTGTCTGGGAGGGATCCGAATTCAAGCCTTCCATTGTCTCATTGGCCAACGCGACCAATCAATCCCTGGTGGAGGTGCTGGAAGACCCCAATATGTTCTGGCGGCTCACATCCCAGCGGCTCCTCATTGAGCGAGCGACGAGCGAGACGGTTCAGCTTCTGCGACGCAAGGTCCTTGATGGTGGTCACGCGGCCATCCACGCACTCTGGACCCTGCATGGGCTAGCTGCACTGGATCGTGATATTCACCAGGCTGCCCTGCTCAGCAGGGATCACGCCCTGCGTCGAAATGCCATCAGGGCGCTCGGGGTGTCCCATGAGGACATTCAGTTGTTTTTCGATACGGCCGTGGTTGCGGCGGATCATTTGCAGGTGCGGCGGGAAGCCTTTGTGAAGATGACGCAATTTCCGGAGCATGCCTCACTGAAAGTGGCCATACCTCAGTTGTTCCGTGATCCGGTCAATCGATCGGATGCATGGCTTTCGCTGGCGCTCAAGACGGCGGCTCAGAATCATGGTGTATCCGCATACGCCACCTCGCTTGGACCCAACCTGATGCCCAATGCCTCCTTTGAGGAAGTGAAGGATGACAACCCGGCAGGAGGATGGTATGCCCATACCTATCGAGACATCGGCGGCACAGTTTTCCGGCATGCAACTGGAGCAAACGAAGCCCACAGTGGTGATCGTTCCCTCAGTATTCGTTCGGAACAGGGCGCGGATGCCGGATGGCGGATTGAGGTTCCGGTCAGACCCAACACGGATTATCGCTTGTCCGGTTGGATCCGCACCGAAGGGGTAAGGGGGGCCAAAGGCGCGTTGATGAATGTCCATGGCATAGCCGACGCCGTCACGACCGCACTCAGTCAGCGGCAAGACTGGAGCCAAGTGGAAGTGCACTTCAGTTCAGGTAGCCTGGAACAGGTGACGATCAATTGCCTGTATGGGGGATGGGGAACCTCGCAGGGGATCGCATGGTTTGATGATGTTTCCCTGCAGGAAGTAGTGGTCGATTTTGAAGGTGACCATGGCGGGACGATTGAGGGGAATGCAGTTCGTGGCAAGGTGATATTCAATGCGCACCCGGTGGCTTCCTGTGTCCGCTGTCATCAGGTGGGTGGCGCAGGGGGCGTTGTTGGACCTTACCTGGATGATATTGCCAGGCGAAAGGATGCTGCCTACATTCGTGAGAGTCTGCTCGATCCCCAGGCCAGCATTGCCAAGGGTTTCCCCGTGGAGGTCTCTCCCATGCCGCCTTTTGGGGTGTTGCTGGCACCGCAGGAAATCGAGGATCTCATGGCTTATCTGATGACCTTGAAGCAGGATCCTCCGGTTGGGGCATCCATCAAGCCCCAGGAGATCTCCTTTGAATGATGGAGGGGCAACACATGGGGCTTTGCGGTAGACCATGCCGGAAAGATCCCTCTGACGCGGTCTGCTCTGGTAAGGTTTGCATGCCTTTTTCTGGATCACCCGACTAAGACGGTATCAGGCAAGGCGACTACTTCTGCAAACCTGAAAGGAAATCCTCGTAATGAGGGACGCCTGTCTGGAGTAACATGAGATCCTCCCGCTGAGGTGATTTACTGGCGTCATAGGCATCGAGATCCTTGGGTGCCTGCCATCGGTAACGGTCAGCGTGCCCATCCACAAACGAAAGGTTGGCCCCTTGGCTGTGACGATCGGCTGGGATATTCAGGAAAAGGTTCACGCCGGGTGCTGCCAGGCCGAAATGACCATCATCAATGCGTTCCTCCAGTTCGTCAATGAAGGCGAATACGAGGGATGTTCTCCGAATCTGAGATTGCTTGACGAATCGGCTGTCCTTGAAGTCAGGCCATTCGGTGCCGTTGAGCCAGGAGTTGATCGCCACGCTGCGAAAGCGGGGGATTTCGGGATGTCTTTCCACTTTTGATTTGTCCGCCGGGCATTTGTAGATGCCGACTGATTGGTTGTAGTTGAAAAGGATTCCCTCCCGAATGTTTTCTGCAGTGCGGTCGTTCTTGGCATTACCCAGAATCCAGGATCCGCTGAGGCTTACCGCTCCGGCCTTTGGGCCCCATTTATTAGGGGGCATGATGTCCTCGTGGTCGTCCGTGTACATCGTCCACGCGAGCTGGAGTTGTTTTTGGTTGGAAAGGCATTTGATGGTCAATGCCTTGCTTTTTGCCTTGCTCAAGGCAGGCAGCAGCATGCCTGCGAGTATGGCAATAATTGCAATGACAACGAGTAGCTCAATGAGGGTGAAACCACCGCGCCTATAAGTGGAGATGGGTACCGGTATCATTTTATCATTGTGCTCGGATAACCCAAAATAGGCCAGTATTTTCGATCATCTGGACGGGTTTGATCAGGTTTCTGAATTATTAATTTTCCTGCTATAGAGCAAGGGAATATAACCTTGCTCATGATTGTTGGGGGACTGTTTTACCCAGCATGTTCGCCCTCTTGATGCCTGGCCCGCCAGGAGGCTCCGTGGTAAGCGGGATGACTTGAAGTTTGCACCAGATTGCATACTGACGTATGGTGGTTATGTTGAACGACAGACTGATTATGGGAAGTGAATCTGCATCCGGACCAGGCATGACCTGGTTGTTCTTTGCCCTGATGACCGTAGGTTGCTGGGGTGTTTATGGCATCTTGCTTCACAAGGGCCAGGTTCTCATGGCAGATCCTGTCAATGGTCGCTACAAGGCCTTTCTTTTTGTAGGCATTGCTTATTTCCTGACCGCCGTGCTTGCCCCACTTCTCTTGCTCATGCTCAGGGGTGCGGCCTTTTCCGGTTACACCTCCGGTGGCATGTGGTGGTCTCTGGTGGCAGGCATCGCGGGTGCGATCGGTGCATTTGGCGTGTTGCTTGCTTTCGGTGCCAAGGGAAGTCCGTCCGTGGTGATGTCCATCATCTTCGCGGGAGCCCCCGTGGTCAATGCCTTGGTTGCTCTGATGTTACACCCCCCGCATGGAGGTTACGGAACCATCAAGCCGCAGTTCTTTGCCGGGATACTGCTTGCTGCGCTTGGAGGCACGCTTGTCACGCTCTACAAACCGAACCCGGGACCCCCGAAACAGGCTGTTCAAGCCCCAGCGTCTGCCGAGCTTGGCCCGGCATCTGGTGGAACAAAACCGTGATGCATACTTTTTTGATGGCCATTGATGTGCCCCGTTTTTGGCTTGGAGCATCTCCAGGAGATCGAATATTCGCTGCTTATTTACGATGTCTTCATCGTATGGGTTGAAGCACAGCTTATGCAGGTGGACGCACTGGAAAAACTGAATGACCTCCTGAACTTCTCGAAGGACAACAACCCTTTTTACCGTCCGCGCCTGGATGAAACGGCGCCCTTGTTACCCTTCGATTCGCTGGCGACCTTCAGTCGTTCCGTGCCGCTGACGACGAAACAGGATTGGATCGAGGATCAGAAAGCACATCCTCCCTACGGAACAAATCTTTCATTTCCGATGGAGGCATACACGCGTTGCCACCAGACCAGTGGCACCACGGGTACACCAATGCGGTGGTTGGATACCCCCGAGACCTGGAATGCGATGCTGGATGCGTGGGGACAGGTGTTTGACGCGGCTGGAACCAAAGCCTCTGATCGAGTTTTTTTTGCCTTTTCCTTTGGCCCCTTCCTGGGTTTCTGGACGGCCTTCGAGTCGGCTCAGAAACGGGGATGTTTCTGTCTTTCTGGAGGAGGCATGACTACCGAGACACGATTGAGGGCCATGCTCGAGAACCGATGTACGGTACTTTGCTGCACCCCAACCTACGCGATGCGACTGGGTGAGGTTGCGCGTGCCTCAGGGATGGATGCTCATGCCTTCAGCCTTCATTCCATCGTGGTGGCAGGTGAACCCGGCGGCAGCCTGCCCGCAGTGAAAGAGCAGCTTGCAGGTCTTTGGCCCAAGGCACGTGTCTTCGATCACCATGGCATGACAGAAGTGGGACCTGTTTCCTATGAGTGTCCCAGGTATCCTTGCCGTCTGCATGTCATGGAAGATGCCTTTGTTGCCGAGGTGATTGATCCTGAGACACTCGAACCTACTGAGCCTGGTGGAAGAGGTGAGTTGATCCTTACGACATTAAACCGTTTGGGTTCTCCCTTGATTCGTTATCGAACCGGGGATTTGGTGCAGCCAGTGACACGTGAGACATGTGCTTGTGGTACACGGGATCTGGCCCTTGAGGGTGGTATTATCGGGCGCTGTGATGACATGGTGGTGGTGCGTGGTGTGAATATCTATCCGAGCGCACTGGATCAGCTGATACGGGCTTGCGGCGGCGTTGTGGAATATCGCGTGGAGGTGCAAACGGTACGAAACCTTGACGAGCTGATGGTGACCATTGAGCCTGAAGACTCCGTAAGGAATGTTGACGCCTTGATCGAGCGTCTCTCCCGAACTTTTCAGGTGGCACTTGCCCTGCGCGTCCCGGTGAAGGCCGTGGCTTCGGGAACACTGCCGAGGTTTGACATGAAGGCTCGCAGGTGGAATCGCCTTCCCCCGGCCTGAGAAATTGAAATATTCACAGGCTGATCATCGTGTCCTGGAAAGACCTCTGGAATCCGCTATGGATGAGGTCCATGGAAACGCTTGATGTTGTGTATCCCGAATCGAAACCGTCATAATACCCGCTGGCACAGGCGCATCAGGACTTCAGGATGTTTGTAAAGGGTCAGGCTCCGACGGTGGTGTCGACTTGCCTTGGAACTTCGTTTTCAATGACTTCAAGAATATGATCGGTGGTGACCCCCTCTGCCTCTGCTTCAAAGTTGGTGATCAAGCGATGGCGAAGGGCAGGACGTATTGACCGGCGGATATCCTCAAAACTGACGTTGAAGCGACCTTCGATGAGTGCGCTGACCTTGGCCGCGAGGATCAGGGCCTGGGCGCCGCGCGGACTGCTGCCAAAGCGCAGGTATTGGTTGGCAATCTTGGTAGCTGTTTCCGTTTTTGGATGAGTTGCCAGTACAAGACGCACGACATAATGTTTGACATGCTCAGGAACCGGGACCTGACGGACAAGCTTCTGATGGGCTC
>JAAZXX010000175.1 GCA_014239995.1 Verrucomicrobiia bacterium | reverse complement strand
TGATTGGCGTTTTCATTTTGAGATCCTCTCAGACCACCTGCACCCCGAGATGGGGAGTACATGGGAGCGCTTTGAACCCAAGGATCAGCCTTTCCAGGTGATACAACCCACCTTGCTGACGCATCCCGACGGCGCTCTGCGTGCGTTGTTCCGTTCCAAGCATGAAAAAATCATTCAAAGCCTCTCGCACGACTCTGGACGTACATGGACCCCGCTCGAATCCACCAGCCTTCCGAACAACAATTCGGGGATCGAATCCCTTACGCTGAGGGATGGGCGCCATTTACTCGTCTATAATCATGTTGATGGAGGCAAACGCCGTGAGGGGTGGGGTAAACGCAATGTCATCCACTTGGCCATCAGCAAGGATGGTGTGGACTGGAAGGCTGCCGCCGTCGTGGAAGAGGCCCCGTCCGGTGAGTTTTCCTACCCAGCCATGATTCAGGGTAGAGATGGTCTGGTCCATATCACCTATACCTGGAACAGGCAGCGGGTGAAATACCTTGTCATGGATCCTGATCAACTCGTGGAAGGGTCCCTGTCTGGTTTCGATCCCTGAATGGAAACTGTCTGGCTTGGGATTTGACTCATTCCGCACCCATCCCCACTATCATGACCATGCAAGCAAGACGCGCTTTTACCCTTATCGAGCTGCTGGTCGTGATTGCCATCATTGCCATTCTGGCCGGAATGTTGCTTCCCGCCCTTTCGAAGGCCAAGGAAAAGGCGAAAGCTGTCAAATGCACCAGCAACCTGCGTCAAGCGGGTCTGGCACTGGCAATGTACCTGGGGGATTATGAGGACGAGTTTCCCCCCAAAGTGCTTCCCAACGGCACTTCCAGAACGACCACTGGTTGGCTCGGCAAGCCTGGTATCCTTGCCGATGGGAAACCCCACCCCGGCTATGGAAACCTTACGGCTGATGAGCGTTATTTGAACCTCTATCTCGGCAGTTATGAGAAGGGTTCCACCGAGGTAGAGGTGGCACACTGTCCCAGTGATCGTGCCAATAACCGTCATGTCATGAAAAGCCTTTCCCTGCTCAAGCAAAACCAGTCGCTCTATGATCACATGGGCTCTTCCTACCAGTCCAATACCCATCCGGATTACCAGACCGTTGTAAAAAAAGACAATACCATGTGTATCAGGATGCCGACGATTGCCAGTCCCACAAAAATGGTGGTGCTTTCCGAGGGAGGAGCGAATGTGGCCGGTTGGGGGTATTCCACCAAGAAAAGTGACTTTGATGGATTCGACTGGCACTGGCGTGATTTGCACAAGTGGAATATCCTGTTTGCGGATTTGCATGTGGCTCCCCACGAGATAAGCGAACGCCTGGAGGGTCGCGGCTATACCTTCGATCGCACGCGCTAGCCGCGTCTGAAAGAGGCGCCCCTTGTTGATGAAAAGATACGTCCTTTCCTGCATCTGATTTGACCTTGTAGTAAGCGAAATATACTTTGATCAAACCCCCTTTCATGGTTAACTCAGTAGCCATGAGACTAACTGCTTCACCTATGCTGCAGTGGGGTTTGATCTTGGGCTTGATGCTTGCCCAGATAGTTGCAGAAGCAAAGGAATCCTCAAGGCTTTCGCGCGGGGAGGCAGAGGGTCTGTTTGCTGCCAAGATCCAGCCCTTGCTTGAGCAGAGATGTCATGCCTGTCATGGCGGTGATCCTGACAAGATCAAGGGCGAATACACCATGCTGACAGGAAGGGCCATGCGCCGGGGAGGGCAGACCTTTCAGCCTGCTCTGGTGTCGGGAAAGCCTGATGAAAGTCCATTTTATCTCGCGATCACCTGGAAGAGCGAGGATCTTCAGATGCCCCCCAAGGAGAACGATCGAATGACTCCCCAGCAAATCGGCTGGATACGGGATTGGATCATGGCGGGTGCTCCATGGCCGAAAGATATGGTGGCCGCACGCTTGGCGGCGGGAAATCGCTGGAACGCCCCTGGCGAGGTAACCGTTCCAACCAGTGGCGGGCTGTCAGATGCCTGGACCCAGCGCACCTACGAGCCGGCCAGGCTATGGGCTTACCACCCCCTCCGGAAACCTGTGCCGCCCGGAAAGGGGCATCCCGTCGATGCCTTTTTGCGGGCTCGGTTTCCGGAGGGGGTGCATTTTGCCCCTCGGGCCAAACCCCGCGCTCTTCTGCGCCGGGTGAGTTTCAATATGACCGGCCTGCCGCCAAGGCCTGATGAAATGCGTTCCTTTCTCAAGGACACTATCAGGGATCCTGACAAGGCATGGGCGCATGTGATCGATCGTTTGCTCGATTCACCTCATCATGGAGAGCAAATGGCAAGGCACTGGTTGGATGTCGTGCGTTATGCTGATTCCGCAGGCTTTGCCAACGATTACCCGCGTCCGAATGCCTGGCGTTACAGGGACTATGTCATTCGGTCCTTCAATGAGGATAAACCCTACCATCATTTTGTGCGCGAACAGCTTGCGGGGGATACCTTGAAAACGGATGATCCAGAACACCTGATCGCCACCGGATTCCTGCGCATGGGACCCTGGGAGCATACTTCCATGAGTGTCTTCCGGGTTACCCGTCAACAGTGGTTGGATGATGTGACCGATTCGGTTGGGCAGACCTTTCTGGGCCATGCGCTGCAGTGTGCCAAATGCCACGATCACAAGTTCGACCCCTTGCCCACGCGCGATTATTACCGGATGAGAGCCGCCTTCTCAACAACCCAGTTTGCTGGACGTGAGGCTCCCTTTTTGGAACAAGAAAATACAGAAGGATTTGACCAAGCCGAGCGTTGGACAAGAGCCAAGCTGGACCAATATCGCCTGCAGCACAGCAAGCTGAAGGCTCGCGTGGATAAGCTCAGAAAACAGGAATTCTCCGCGGCCAAGGTAGGGGAAAATGGACTCGATCCCGGGGATGAGAATTCCCTGGCAAGGATGAACAAGAACATACAGAAGCATGTGTGGGAACTTGACAAGGTGCAGCCGATTGTTCTTTCAG
The DNA here is from genome assembly GCA_014239995.1 of Verrucomicrobiia bacterium. Taxonomy (GTDB): domain Bacteria; phylum Verrucomicrobiota; class Verrucomicrobiia; order Limisphaerales; family AAA164-E04; genus AAA164-E04. Next base: position 4,303 of record JAAZXX010000175.1, on the reverse strand, counting down.
TCTACACCGGTAATACGGTGACTCGAAACAATATCGGAAAACGTCTACTGCTCCCCAAGGACCCTTGGGCAAAGGGCTATCTTGAGACGGATCACATCCTGACAGGAGGCAATGTCTACGCCCCCGGAGAACCCGTGACACCGGGTGCTCTGAGCGCTGTCAGCAGTCTTGGTGGAATGCCGAACCCAGATTTTCCAGAGGGACGTGGGAACCGACGGCTTGCTCTTGCTGATTGGATTGTGGATCCCTCCAACCCACTCACCGCACGCGTTATCGCCAATCGCGTCTGGGCATGGCACTTTGGGCGAGGCCTTGCCGGTAACCCCAATAACCTCGGTGTAACCGGCAAGTTGCCTACCCATCCGGCTTTACTTGATTGGCTGGCAGCGACCCTGGTCGAGGAGGGATGGTCGATCAAGCGATTACATCGGATTATCCTCTCCTCTGAGGCATATCGGTCTTCCATCCAACATCCTGAAAAAGTCGCCATGGACCAGCACGATCCCGAGAGGCTAAGCTATGCCGTGTTTCGACCACGCCGTCTGGTGGCAGAAGAATTTCGTGATGCCATGCTTGCTGCCTCGGGGGAGTTGAACCGGCAGCTCGGCGGTGTACCATGTCGCCCTGATATGAACCCCGAGGTTGCCATGCAGCCCAGACAGATCATGGGAGGTACTGCCTCGGTGTATGAACCCGATCCACTTCCCATGCAGCGCAACCGGAGGTCGATCTACGCCGAGAAAACAAGGGGGCTGCGTGATCCATTCCTCGAAATGTTCAACCAACCTGGGCCAGACAAGTCCTGCGAGTTGAGGGAAACCTCGACGATTGCGCCCCAGGCCCTCACACTCATGAATTCGGGGGAAATACAGGATCGTTCCCTTGCGTTCGCCTCGCGTGTCCTGAGCGAATCGACCTCTGATACCGCAGCTGTAAATCAAGTTTTCCTGCTTGCCCTCGGGCGGTCTGCGACGCCTCATGAATCGAGGGCCTGCATGCAACATTGGCGGGATGCAGCCAAGGAGGAAGAAGGTAAACAGCATGAACCGCATCGCTACGCCACCCGCATCACGCGTACCGTGATGGCTGAAAAAACGGGTGAACCCTACACGTTCGTGGAACACATGCCTGTTTATGAATCTTATGTGCCCGACTTGCAATCCAGTGAGGTTGATGCCCGCACGCGTGCGCTTGCCCAGGTGTGTCTTGTCGTCTTCAATTCTAATGAATTTGCCTACCTTCAGTGATGATGAATCCTTCTCACAATCAAACGGTTGGAAGTCGACGTCGGTTCCTTTTTGAGCTTGGCGCCGGTCTTGGGCCCTTGGCCCTCAGTTCGATGCTGCAGGGTGATGACAAGGTTCCTCACCACAAGTCCAAGGCGAAAAGTTGTATTTTCCTCTTCATGGAGGGTGGACCATCCCACATCGACACCTTTGATCCGAAACCGGAACTCTCCCGGAGGCATCTGAGCGAATTCAATCGGTCCGGTGAGCAGGAAAGTGCCATGTCCTCGGGGAAACGTTACTTCGTTGGAAGCCCCTTTCAGTTCAGCAAGGCCGGTCAGTGTGGAGCGGATTTTTCCCTTCCATGGAGACACCTCCGTGGCGTGGCAGATGATCTTTGTTTTTATCGCGGATGTCAGGTTGAATCGGTCAACCACCCCACCGCTTGTTATCACGTTAACACGGGGAACCGTTTCGGGGGCGATCCCGGGTTGGGGGCCTGGGTGACTTACGGGCTTGGTTCCATCAATGCAAACCTGCCTGGGTTCGTTGTGCTCCCGCGTAATGCCTACCCGCAGGGGGGGGCTGCCAATTGGTCCAACGGCTATCTTCCCGCACAGTTCCAGGGAACGCCACTCCGGCCCGAGGGCAGTCCTATTCTCAACCTGCAGGCTCCAGCAGAACTGGGACGTGCACGTCAGCGTTCCAACCTGGACTTGCTGGCCAGGCTGAACAGGCATCACGCAGAGGGTCATCCCATGCAGGACGAGTTGGAGGCCCGCATGGCTTCTTATGAACTTGCCTATCGGATGCAAATGGAAGTGCCTGGAGTCGTTGATCTGCAGGGAGAGTCCCCGCGAACCCTTGAGCGTTATGGCGTTGGAAATGAACCGACCGATGCCTTCGGACGCAAATGTCTGCTCGCCAGAAGACTGGTCGAGAAAGGGGTTCGTTTCGTACAGGCCTATGCCGGGAACTGGGACAGTCATGACTACATTGCGCGTGCCCACGGCAACCTCATCGAGGCCGTAGACAGGCCCATCGCTGCCCTGATAGGAGATCTCAAGGAACGTGGCATGCTTGAAGAGACACTCATTGTTTTCTGTGGTGAATTTGGCCGGACCCCGGACAACGGTCTCCGCAGTGGTGGCAAGAGTTACGGGCGTGATCACAATGCCAAAGCCATGACTCTCTGGCTCGCGGGGGGAGGGACACGTGCAGGGCATACCCTCGGTGCGACGGATGCCCTCGGTGCTGAGGCGGTTGAGTCTGTGCATCCCATGCGTGATGTGCATGTGACCCTGCTCCACCTTCTTGGACTTGATGACAACAGGCTGACCTACCATCACGCTGGTCGCTTCAAGCAACTCAGCCAATTTGGAGGACAATTGATTCAGGGCTTGCTTGCCTGATTCAAGGGCTGCTGGAGACCTTTCTGTGAAGGCTGAGCAAACCCCACTTCCATCTTGATTTTGAGGTGCCTTGCGTGAAGACTTTATCGCATGCCCTCTTTTTCTTATCTTTATGTGAGCGTCCTTTGCATGATCCTGTGCCGGGGAGTTGTTGCGCATGCTGACCAGGTCGCTCCCCCGCAACTGGGAAACGCGACCCGCAATGGTTGGGCGGATCAGCATTCCATTGTCATCTGGACCCGCACCACACGTCATGCGGAAATACAGGTGGAGGGTTTTCAATTCAGGCAGGTGCCGGCCTCATTGGAGTTCAAAATCAGGGACTCTGGTGAACTCCATCGTTACATGACGGATCAGATGCCCGAAGGTGCCCGCCTGGAAGATATGTTTGGTGCGTGTCCAGGATTTCCAGGACTGGTCCGCTTGATTTATCATCCCCTCGGCAAACCCGATGAACGTATTCTCACAGAATGGAAGGAAACGCGGGCAAAGGAAGATTACACGGTACAATGGAGAGTCAATGGACTGCTTCCTGCAACCGAGTACTCCACGCTTGTTGAGGCACGTCCTGTGGGTGGCGAGATGGTAACGGCAAGCAGCAATGGGCGTTTCAGAACGGCTCCCAGTGCCGAGGACCCTGCTTCCGTGCGATTTTGCATGACCACCTGCCACGATTTTCTGCGAAGGGATGATGGTGAAAAGGGGCATCGTATTTACCTGCCCCTCTCGACTGCAGATCCCGATTTCGTGGTACACGCCGGCGATATTGAATACTATGACAAGCCTCAGCCCTGGGCCTGGACTATCGGGTTGATGCGGTTCAAGTGGGCCCGTCTTTTTTCCATGCCCCGCAACCGCTTGTTTTATGCCCGACATACGTCCTACTTCATCAAGGATGACCACGACACTCTCAAGAACGATTCCTGGGCAGGTCAGGTATATGGCCGTGTTTCCTTTGAGGAGGGAGTTGCCTTGTTCAATCAGGAACAGTTTCCATCCCGAAAGCCAAGATATCATACCGTTGAATGGGGTTCCCATGTCCAGATATGGTTGCTTGAGGGCAGGGATTATCGTAGCCCCAACAGAATGAAGGATGGCTCTGAAAAAACCATCCTGGGCGCTGAGCAGAAAACCTGGTTCAAGGAAACCCTCCGTGCATCCCGTGCACCTTTCAAATTGGTGTTCAGTCCCACGCCCATCTTGGGCCCAGATCGCCCCAACAAGAAAGATAACCATGCGAATGAGAGTTTTGCGCATGAAGGGCGCGAGTTGCGAACCTTTCTGGGGGATGTAGATGGGGTGGTTTTATTCTGTGGTGATCGTCATTGGCAGTATGCTTCAGTGGACGAGACGACAGGCCTTTGGGAATTTGGCTGCGGTCCCGGTAGCGAGAAACATCAATTTGGCTGGAAAAAAGGGGACAGACGTCCCTCGCATCGGTTCCTGCGCGTGGATGCCGGTTATCTCTCTGGTGAAGTCACTAGCCTTCCTGGGAGTGCACCTGAATTGTTGTTGCGTCACCATGATGTGGAGGGCAACGAAAAAAGCAGGTTCGTCTTCCAGGGCGAGAGGTAAGCCGATAGCATTCCCCTGTTTTCGTGACCGCATACAGGTATGTGCTCAGGCCCCATGCCCCCGATATCCCAACAGCCTTGCGGGCAGAAA
>JAAZXX010000174.1 GCA_014239995.1 Verrucomicrobiia bacterium | reverse complement strand
GAAGAGCAGTTTCGTGATGTGGTACTCACCCAGTATGAAAAGAAGTTTGGCCGCTTTGGGGACGCCGTGGTGCAGTCCAACATGGAGGTCATGACGCAGGGTTTCAACCTGACTCAGGAAATTGTATACGGGGCCTTGGACGATTCCGATACCTCCAGCATGCGTCTGCCACCCGTTCCACCCCTGGGTGAGCATCAAATGGTTCCCACGGCTGGCTGTGCCGAGTCTGGCTGCTCGACCTGTGCGCCACCGGATGAGCAGGCAGAACGTGTGGCAGTTCACTCCTTGTCCAAGTTTGATTCGGAATTTCGTAATGGACTGGGATATCATCAGCCCGCTGGTGCCCTTTCATCCATGGGGATCATGGCCTCCGGCACAGGAGCCACACAATCCAAGTATGTGGCGCGTCGAGAGACGCCAGTTTACATTGCCGAAAACTGTACGCAGTGCATGGAGTGTATCACGGCGTGCCCAGATACGGCCCTTCCAAATACTTCACAGGACGTGCATACCGTGCTTGAAACGGCCGCGAGAAACTACGTCACTGATCCCGAGCAACGCGTCAAGCTTCTGCAGGCCATCCCTGAAATTGAAGGTAAGGCAAGGGAACAGATGCTGGAAAGCGTGCAGAGCAAGTCTCAAAGGCCTTTCACCGAAATCGTGAGTAGTCTCATCGGGGACATGCAGGATGTATCGGAGACAACCCGATCCGAATTCTGTGGGATCATCGAGAAATTGCCCATGGCATACAGTAAAGTCACGGCCATTTTCCGGGCCGTGGAAAAGAAAAAACCAGGTGACGGTGGGCTTTTCTCCATCTTTGTCTCGGACTTGTGCAAAGGCTGTGGTGAGTGCGTGCAGGTTTGCGGCGATCATGATGCCCTGCGCATGACGACGGAAACTGAGGAATTGAATGCAGACCTTACCACTGCACAGATTTTTTCACGCCTGTTGCCTGACACGCCACAGAAATATCTCGGTCTTTACCAGGACGATGCTCCGCAGGATTCACGGGAGGCTGCTCTGCGCAATCATATGATGGTTCGTCGCAATTACGAGGCTCTGGTTTCAGGGGATGGTGCGTGCGCAGGTTGCGGAGAAAAATCCGTTCTGCATGCCGTGGCTTCGGTTACCGAGGCCTACATGCGTCCCCTTTACCATGCCAAAGCGGATCGCCTGAAATCCAAAGCCGATGCCATTGAAGCAGGCGGCGCGGAATTCCTGAGAAAACTCCAATCCACAGATCCGGCAGCTTACCAGCTTTTCAAGCGGGCGGTTGCGCATATCGTCATGGGACTCGGTGGAGAGGATGAGGCGGATACGACGCATCGCCTCGAGATGCACGGTCCCATCGCGGATGAAACCATCCTGGAGGCACTCATGACTGTGCTGAAACAGGACGCTTTTAACCACAAGGAACTCCAGGCATTGGATGGTCGAGATGCCCAAGGGCAGTCTGTGATGTTCATGGGTGCCAGCACGGGTTGCAACACGGTCTACGGCTCGACTCCTCCAGGCAATCCTCATCCCTACCCCTGGATGAATTCCCTTTTTCAGGATGGTGCCACTATCAGTTGGTTGATGGGTGAGTCGTTGATTCTCAACCATGCTCGACGTTCCGTGGTGCCCGAACGTCTGGCGGATGCCCTGTTGGGAGGAGAGGAATCCAAGATTTCCGAGTCGGACTTTTTCACACTCGCCAGGTTGGAGGACTCGCTTATGACCGAACTCGAATTGCGAGAACTACCCAAGGTGTGGGTGATCGGGGGTGATGGAGCATTGGGAGATATCGGTTTCCAGAATGTTTCCAAGGTCATTCTTCAGAATCGCCCCAATGTGAAGATCCTCATGTTGGACACGCAGGTTTACTCCAACACTGGAGGGCAGAATTCCGACTCCTCCACGATGCTTGGTGGGTATGATATGAATCAGTTTGGGGCAGTTTCCCAGGGTAAGCTTACCGAGAAGAAGAATGTCGCCGAGGCCTTCACCTCCGGTCATGGATCTCCCTACGTCGCCCAGGTTTCCATGGCCAATGCCGCCAAGATGTACAAAGCCATGCTTGATGGCTTGGAATACCGTGGCACGGCTTTCTATCAGGCATTCACCACGTGTCAGCCTGAGCATGGGGTTGCTGATCACATGTCGGCAGATCAGGCCAAGTTGGCCAGAGATTCACGGGCCATGCCGGAGTTTGTTTACAACCCGCGTTTAGGAGAAACCTCCCAGGAGGCTTTTAACTTGAAAGGGAACCCAACTCCCAGTCGTGACTGGTGGGAAGCCAAGTATGCAAGTTCGGGTGAGAAATATAATTTCAACGTGGCGCACTGGGCCCTTACGGAAGCCCGATTCCGCAAGCACATCAAGCAGATTACCGAGGAGCAGGCCAAGGAATTTATTCATTTCGACGACGTTTTGCTCTGCCTCAATCAGGATGATGTGATTCATCGCAAAGTCTTTGACAGGAGCCATCGATCCTACGTCACTGATTTTGGGACCTACATCAAGGCTGAGATCAATGGCAAGATGAAGTTTTATTCTGTTTCAAGGCAGATGGTCCTCTTTGCGGTTGAAAGAAGGAAGGCTTGGCGGATGCTGCAGAGTCGTGCTGGGGTCATCAATAAGGATTATCAGGCCCAGCGTGCCCTCCTGAAAAAGGTGGATTCAGGTGAAATTGAACCTGCAGCCCTGCTTGGGCGCACGCGAGAGCTCTTTGAGGCTGAATTGGCTGCCATTGTCTAGGTGCCCCTAGAGTTGGTCCACTTTGGCTCCCCTTTCCCTCCCAAGGCATTTGGTGGGTAAAGGGGAGTCTGCAGCCCTTGTCAGACGGGTTTTAGAAGGACCAGTTGAGGGCAAAATCAAGTCCGTTCTCGCTCAGGTTCGACTTGATGGTGGTGGGTCTCCCCAGGAGATCGGATCCGGTTTCGCTCATGGAATTTTCCAGGGCATGCATATACGCGATGCTGGCAGTGAAGCGATCTGAAAATCGGTAATTGATTCCCATCGCAAGATGGTGTTCAACGATGGCTGGAAATCCAACGATTCGAAAGGTTTCATAGTAATAGTTTGGAACATTTTTCCCCTGAATTTTTGTAGATCCGTTGCCCCAGTTACTGTGTTTTCTTAGTGGGTTACCTCCGAAGTTATACCCTGTGGTTACAAAGAATTTGTCCCTGACCACGGCATACCGGATACCAATGCCAAGGGTCCATTGATCCCTCCAATCCATATCCGAATATCCATCAGCTTGAGACCAGTGGATCCATTTTCCGTTAATTTCCGCCGTGAGCCGCTCATCTGGGTGAGTCCACGCCATGCCGATGCCAATCTGTGAAGGTGCCTCAATCCTGAAATCATCCAGGCTTCCGTCGCCGTCAAAATCAGTGATGTTTTGGTGATTGATTCCCTGTGGACAGCTATAGGACATGCCAAAGGAAAATTGTTTGCCTGGTTTGTAAAGGACACTTGGCTGGACTCCCACGCCGAAGCCTGAGGAGGTGCCTGAACCAAGGTCAAACGCGCCATAACTCAATTGACCGCCGAAACCAATGGACCATTTGGGGTTGAACTGGTAAGCGATGGCTGGCACGAACTTCATGATCGACAGATTGGTATATTTTGTAGCCACCAGAGGAAGAGCTCCATTGGGCGTTGCAAAGGCTGTTGAATCGTCTATCACCGTTCCTTTGTAGTTTACCCCCATGCCTGTCACCCCATACGCTGCAAAGCCAAAACGCCATTGATTGGGAAGGTTGCCCAAGGGCACCGTCAAGCCGATGGCTGGCACAGGGTAGATGGTTTTTTCACTGGTGGCTGCATAGAGGCCATCCGGGTTTGTGACGCGTGTGCTCACGGATGGAACAAGCAAAGTTCCTGCAAAGTTGACTGTTGAGGCTGATCCTGCGCTGTGATCAAACATGGCTGCCGGATTCTGGAAAACGGCACTGATGGCATCCATTGGTTGAGCAATACCAACGCCCCCCATGGATCTAGAAGTGGGACCCACGGCAATGAGGTTGGATCCATTTGTCGCTGATGCCCGAGGTGGCATCAGCATGCAGACCAACAGTAGTGCCATCTTTGGTAATGATTTTTTCATATACTTTTTGTGATTCCCTCAATTTGGCTGGTTATGTGCCTTTTAACTTCGCAGTTTTGGGTTACAGAAGTACACACTTTGAAGCTGCTTCTCGGATAGGTTATTAGCCTAGTGTGTATTAAAAAATTTGAAAGAATCATTTTTTTATTCGTTTAAAATATCATTACCTTATTCAGGTGAAGGTAGAAAATGGCCATGTGCTGCCTTCAAGGGTGCACGGGTTATGCGCTACAATTGATTAGTGCGTGACCTTTGCCCCGACATGGGGTAGTCAGGAGTCATGACGCAGGATGAAGCATTGGGTGTTTTTGAACAGACAGGGGCCTTGCTAAGAGGCCATTTTCTTTTGAGGAGCGGATTGCACAGCCGCGAATTTTTTCAGTGTGCCATGGCTCTGCAGGAAATGCCCGTGGTGGAATCCCTAGGCGCCGGGTTGGCTGCGATGCTCAAACCACTTGGTGCCTCCACGGTGGTAGCACCTGCCATGGGTGGGTTGGTCATTGGGCAGGAGGTCGCGCGTCAGCTGGGTTTGCGCTATATTTTTGTTGAAAAAGAGGAAGGGCGGCTTGTGTTGCGTCGAGGTTTTAAGATCAAACCCGGAGAACGCGTGGTTGTGGTTGAGGACGTGGTGACACGAGGGGGGCGGGTCAACGAAGCATTACAGATTGTGCGCGAGCATGGAGGCGACGTTAAGGGTATTGGCGTGTTGGTGGACCGGTCCAACGGGACTGTGGACTTTGGTGTTCCCTTTCATCCGTTGATACGTATGAAGGTGGAGACCTTTCAGCCCGACCACTTGCCGGAGGACCTGAGGAACACGGAAGCAGTCAAGCCCGGTAGTAAGTGATCCGGCTTCTTCAGGGACCGGAAGACGTGGCGCCCGTGGTATGACTTGGCCTCAAGGGTGCTTACTTGTCCTTCTTCGAAGCTTTTTCCCTGCCGCGCCTGACGGGGAGTCCAGCCTTTTCCCAACCCTTGAACCCGTCGTTCATGTGGTAGATGCGGGTGAATCCAAGGTCCTTGAAAAGCCGCATGGCCTTCCCGCTGCGTCCACCGGAAGCGCAATGAACCAAGTAAGGTTTTTTACGGTTCAATTTCCCAAGCTGAGCCTTGAAATCATTTTTGTAATAATCAACATGCTTCGCCTTGATAATGTGTCCTGCGAGGTATTCTTTTTCCGTTCGTATGTCCAGTATGATCAGGCCCTTGTGCTGCTTGAGCAGTGCGATTGCCTTTGCAGACTTGATTTCATGGTAGCCCGCCTTGAGGGGTTTGGGGCGTTCGGCCTCAGCTGCCTGCACGGTCATGGTCATCTGCCATGCCAAGGAGAGGGTCAGCAGTGCCCAAGTCCACCGGTTTGAGTACATCAGGTGTTTCATCATCAGGAGGAATTTACGGCAGGGTTGGAATGTAACTCAAGTCTGGTTGATGGTGTGTTCTCATTTTATTGCAGGTAGAGGAAATCCACACATGAAAAAAGAGCATGATAAATACCAGTCCATGCCTGGACTGGATGTGTTCGGTTCTCCGGGAGTTCGAGATATGCGAGTGTCGTCCCATACTCCTCCACACGGGGTGGTCGTGAAAGGGTCCAACTGTAGGCAAGTTCCAGTTTTTTTCGTTGTCCCTCCTTACCGTGTTGGCTCAGTAGTCGCTCAGCTGCGGCCGTGGCCTGTTCCATCACCCATGGGTTGTTCATCAGGTAGAGTGACTGGGTGGGCCTGACACCCGGAATCCTGCGTCCTACGGTGAAACTTGGATTGGCGAAGTCAAAGGCATCCAGCAGTGCGTTGCGTCCCTCCTCGCGAAAGACGGGAATATAAACCGAGCGAACCATGGGTTGCACCAGGGATGTGTATTCAAGCTTGGCATTGCGAAGGGCAGAGTCTGTGGCTGCCTCGCCCGGCAGCATGCTTTGAATGTGTCCATGCCTCATCCTTCCGCTGGCCATCAGGATGGTATCACGGATAGCTTCCGCTGGGAGACGACGTCGGTCCATGGAGCTTCTCAGGGCATTGTTCGGATCCTTCTCCCGGTTGGGTCTACGATCCGACACGGCAAGTTGGTAGGTGCGGGAAAGCACCATCTGACGCAGCGCCTGCTTGGTGGACCAGCCCTTTTCCATGAATCGACCGGCGAGGTAATCCAGCAGCTCGGGATGACTGGGTGGATCTCCAGTGGTGCCAAAGTTGTCGACGCTCGGCACAATGCCTCGTCCAAAAAGGTGATGCCAGAGGCGATTGACATAGACACGGGCGGTTAGTGGGCTCGCGTGGCCCACAAGCCATTCCGCTAACTCCAGACGACCACTTTCTCCATCTCGGATGAGAGGGGCAGGCTGTCCCTTGGGGAGCATGACCCTCATGAATCCACGTTGAACCGTCTCCCCAAGCTGATGAACATTGCCCCGGATGCAGATGGCGTAGTCCCCGGCATCCTTTTCGTCATCCACACTGATTGCCTTGGGCAGTGGTGCAGGGGCGGATTTTCGTAGTCCTGTCAGTTCAAGCTCCAAGGCCTTCAACGCGTTGATTTCCTCAGGATCGGATGGTTTGGCAGCCTTTATTTTTTTGAGCTGGCTCTCCAGTTTTTTCAGCTCCTGCGTATGGCTCGTAAAGGCCGAACGTTGCTCGGGCGAGACGGGTAATTCCTGCTCCACAAGCTTTGATACGTTGTCCCGTACCAATGTACGGGTGCTGCGCAGGATACCTGCCAGCGCGTAATAATCCTCCATGGGAACCGGATCAAACTTGTGCGCATGGCAACGTGCGCATCCCAGGGTCATGCCAAGAAGAGAACGTCCAATCGTGTCGATTTGTTCGTCGACGGTATTCATTCGCAGGAGTTCCTTATCCTGCAGATCGAGGTTTTTGGGACCGATGGCCAGAAAGGCGGTTGCAACCAATTGATCGTGTCGTTCATCCGGGAAGGTCCAGTCCATGAGGTCGCCTGCGATCTGTTCCTGGATGAATTGGTTGACAGGCTTGTCCGCGTTGTAGGCATCGATGACGTAATTTCGATAGCGCCAGGCATTGGCGAGCACGGAACTGCGACCGCCTCCCGTGGATTCGGCATAGCGCGCCAGGTCCAGCCAGTGGCGGCCCCACTTTTCCCCAAAGCTTTGGAAACAATAGAGAATCTCAGGATTATAAATGACGCAGGCGCCAGAAGAGGTCCACGGAATGGATACAGATCTGTC